>CAZACO010000014.1:0-17828 GCA_964483185.1 uncultured Desulfobacteraceae bacterium | reverse complement strand
CCACCATCCTGGCAAGGACATTGACCCCGGTTTCCGGTGTCTGGTAAAAAACACCGCTGTACCTCCTTCCGGGCACGGGGTGCACGGTGCCCTTGTCTGTCTTGGCCATGGACACACCGATAATGGGTTTTTCGTACACCTCCATAAATTCCACCATCTTGGAGATAAAGGTCTCCTCGTAGTGGCGGCTCATGGCCTCTATCTGCGCCAGGAACTCCGGAGACATTTCAGGGTCGGCCTTGCGGCTGGACTCGATCAGTAAACGGACAAATTCGTCTCTTCCCACGATCCCCAAGACCATGACCGCGTCAATACCGTCCCATTTGATGAGTTCTTCCACGGCTACGGTCGGCGCATCCAGATCGCGGGTTCCTACCAGATCAACCGGGTTTCCCTTGCTCCAGAAGGGTGGAAGGTACCGTCCGATCGCCTCGATGGTGTCATCCGGGATGGGGGGAACCACAAGGCCCCTCTCGTTGCACTCATCGGCGGTCACGACCCCCCAGCCGCCCCCTAAGGTGACGATGCCCACCCGGTTTCCCTTGGGGAGCGGGAGGGAAGAAAACCCGGCAGACAGGTTCAGCAGTTCCGAAGGAACCCGGGCGTTCAGGATCCCTGCCTGACGGCATGCGCCCCTGAATATGATATCCTCTCCGCTCATAGAGCCCGTATGAGAGGCCGCAGCCGTCCGTCCGGCCTCGGTTCTCCCGCCCTTGAGCACAATCAGCGGTTTCACTCGGTTGACCCGGGTTGCCACCTCCATGAAGTGCGCGCCATGGCCGACGCTCTCCAAGTACAGGATAATGATCCGGGTGTGGGGATCGTGCTCCAGATATTCCAGGTAATCGGGACAGGTGATCATGGCCTCGTTTCCCGAGCCCACAAAGAGAGAGATGCCGATCCCCTGCTGTTCGGCCCAGTGGGTGAGCTGATTGCCCAGGTTGCCGGACTGGGAGACAAAGGCCACCGATCCCTTTCGGGGCCTCGAATGGGATCCCGTCGCAAAGAGATCGGCATAGGGAGCGATAATCCCCATGGTATTCGGGCCGATGATGTGGATGCCCTTTTCCAGGCCGATCCTGACGATTTCCCGTTCAAGCGCTTTTCCGGCCTCGCCGGATTCGCTGAAACCGGAGGTAATGATCACTGCCCCCTTCACCCCCTTTTCACCGCATTCCTGCAAGACCGAGGGTACCGTCTTTGCGGGCGTAATAATAAAGGCCAGGTCCACAGGATTCCGGATATCCTCGATATGCCCGAAGGCCGGGAGGCCGAACATCTCTTTTTTCCCCGGGTTTACAGGATATATCTTCCCCTTGTAGCCGCCTGCCACAATATTGGAAGAGATGAGCTGGCCCCATTTCCCGAATGTGGTGGACGCCCCCACAAGGGCAACCGATTTCGGATTGAAAATTGTTTCAAGACCGACCATCAAATTTTTTTGCCTTTTATTTTGCATGTATTATAATTCCTCGAACCCTTGGCCCAGACCGATCATGTGCACTATGACCGAGAAGTGTCATCCAGGCCTATGGATGCATATGTCTCTATTCCCCCAACCAGTCGCACCAGGGCGGGCACTGAACCCGTAATCCAAAAAACTAAGACGTGCAGGGGGAGGTGTCAAACAGGAAAAGCTTCTGACCCAGTCAGGCAGGCCCACACCCTTAATTAAAAACTTGGGGATTCAGGCAGTTGGAAGGAATTTCGCCCTCGAAGGGAGCGATCAGGTTTTCCGCGGCCTCTGGAGGGTAGATCCTACGGCTCGGAGAGAAAAGGGCCATTTATGGATGGAAACTGCTAATTAAAATGGCAAGTTAAACAATTGTCCACGCCTGTCTAAGGACCCGCTTGGCGTTGGCGATCACTACCAAGGGATCTTGACCCTCCATCGGTTTGACCTCAAAACTCACCATGGGCCGCGACGCGCCGCCCAGAAAACCGATGTCGAACAGGCATCGTAAAAACGCGGCTACTTCCGGGACATCATTGGCGCTTCCTGGCGCCCCGAAGGAGGGATGGTTGTCCCCGTAACCCGGGTAGCCGGCCTCCATGACAGCGTTACCCAGATGAACAGAGGAGAGATATCCCTTTAGCGGTATCAGTGCCTCTTCCGGCGATTCCCCCAGTAGGGGTATGTGGCTCAGATCTACCAGGAGGCCGAAGTTATCATTTTTTTTGGTGATCTCTCTTGAGACCTCCCGGCACAGTTGTGCGGGCCCGAGAAGACAGCACTTGTCAATCTCCCTGTCAAAGACCTCTACCACGATCTTGGGGCCGCCTTTTTCGGCCGAGTAGGCGCAGAGGTCGTTCAACGATTTTATCAGTGCACCCGTTGCCTCTGACCGCTTTTCATCGCCGGGGTCTTTGCCAGTGAGGATGACAAAGCTCTCCGCCCCCATGAATATGGCCTCATCGATATGCGCTTTCAGTGCCTCGCACGCATGAAGGCGCTCCTCCTCCACGATGGAATTGCAGTTCAACCCCTGGCTCAGGATAGAGGGGTGCGCCCCGTAACCAACGGAAAGCCGGGCCAAATGTATAAGGTTTTTTACCCGTTCGCGCACATGGAAATCCTCGATATGGGTTATCTCTATGGCATTAAAGAATGGGTCCAGGGCAATGTGTCTGACAGTCTCCTCCCATGGCCCCGTGCCACCTGCCAGGTCAGGAAACGCCATAAAATGCACAATGCCAACCCTCATATAGGCTTCCAGATTCTCTTTCATTTTTTCCTCTTATGAAGTATTTCGCCTAAGGGGTTCAACTCGGATAGCGACCCCAACGGCCTGTTATTCCGGATAATTCCGTGTGGTGACGGCAGATGTCTATTTTGGCTGATGTTTCAATATGTTTAACGACGAGTGTCCTTACCCTAAAATCCCATTCTTTTCTTTCCTGAGCATCAGGTTTAAGGAACATCCTCTCCACAACACAATTGGCAACCTACACTGGAAAATCGCGGCATATAGCGGGTATAGTCCCCTTATTTCGCGATTATTTCAGCCCGGCTGACTCTCGCACTATGCGGGCAAGGGCTGAGACGTCTTCATCTCCATAGCCGTTGGCCAGCAAGCCGTTCTCATACTGGGCCACGATGCCAGCCAAAGGCAGTGAGATATTCAGTTCGGCTGCGGTCTCGAGGGCGATCCGCAGATCCTTTTGGTGCAGGCGGACACGGAAACCCAGGGGATAGGTGTTGTCGATCATATTGTCCGACCGGTTGGATAAAACCCAAGAGGCAGCCGCTCCCTTACCTATGGCCTGCACAACCTTTTTGACGTCCAGGCCCGCCTTGAGCCCCAAAGCGATGCCTTCGCCGGTGGCGAGATAGTAACCAGCCAAGATTACCTGATTGATAGCCTTTGTCATCTGACCGGCCCCAATTGGTCCCACATGGGTGATGGATCTACCCATGGCCTCCAAAGCCGGCACAACCTTCTCCACGTTAGCCGGTTCCCCTCCCACCATTATAGCCAGGGTGCCGTTGACCGCCCCTTCCGATCCGCCGGAGATGGGGGCGTCCACCATCATGATCCCTTTTTCAGCCAGAGCGGCGGCGAAACTCCTGGTCGCGGCTGGACTAATCGTTGACATGTCCGCCACGACCGTTCCAGGCTCGGCCCCTTTGGCCACGCCATCCTGGCCGAAAAGGACCTGCTCCACGTCGGGGGTGTCAGAGACGCATAGAAATATCACCTCCGCCCCGCAGGCCGCTTCTTTAGGCGAAGCCGCTCGCTTAGCGCCCTCGGCGGCAAGTGGCTCTTCCTTCTCCCGAGTCCGATTGTGAACGGTCACCTGGTGCCCGGCCTTCAACAAATTGGCGGCCATGGGACCACCCATGGTCCCCAGTCCTATGAATGCTAACTGCATTTTTTCCTCCTTCGCCTCCGATTGTTTTTATGCCAACCGCTGTTCTCTGTAGGCTTGAATGTATGCCAAGCAATACTCATCGTGCCCGTTTATGGCCCGGGCCGCGGCGAGGACGGCAAACAGTTCGCGGTCGGTGGGATCCACGATTGCCGCATCCATGCCTCGTGCCTGGCAAGAAGCCAGGAACGTGCGATTTATCAGTTTGCGCTTGGGGAGACCGTAAGACACGTTGGTCAGGCCACAGATGGTATGAACCCCAGGGTAGGATCTCATAATCTCCTCAATGCCGTCCAAGGTGGCCAGGGCGCTGGATGCGTCCGTCGCCAGGGGAAACACCAACGGATCTATATAGAGTCGTTCACGCGGAAGCCCTCGCTGCTCGGACCGTTCCACCACTCTCCCAGCCATGGCTACCTTGTCTTTTGCGCTTTTGGCCATGGCGCTGTCCGACTGACACAAGGCGATAAGACAAGCATCGTATGAGACTGCCAAGTCGATTATTGGGTCCAGACGATGTTGCTCCAGCGAGGCAGAATTCAGCAAAGGCGGTTTATTAGCCTTGTCGATGACTGCAGCCAGAACTTCGGGGTCAGCAGAGTCCAAACAGAGCGGCTTGTTGGTGGCCGCCTGGCAGACCTCGATCAGCCAGGTGAGGTACGCCGCCTCTTCCTTCTCCACTGCTCCGGCGTTCACATCGATGTAGTCCGCTCCGGCATCGGTCTGGGCTTTGGCCTCGGCCATGATTAGCTCAGCGTTTCCGGAGGCTATTGCAGCACCTATAGAGGTACGGCTAGAGTTTATTCTCTCCGCTACTATCAACATGGCTGACTCTTTCGCCTATCGAGCATAGACATCAACTCCTTGGCCTTGAGCGGAGCCTCGCCAGCATCTTCGCAGTAAGCGTCTGCTCCCATCTTCTCAGCCAAAGTTGGGTTCACGGCTGCTCCTCCCACCAAAATGATGACTCGGCCCCTTAGGCCTTTTCGCTCTATCGCCTGGATGGTCTTACCAATGTTGTGCACTACGGTGGTTAAAATGGCAGACATACCCACGATCTCGGCCCCATTCTCGATAGCCTCAATAAATTTTTCCGGCAGACAGTCGATGCCCAGGTCGGTCACCTCGAAGCCAGCCCCCTGCATCATGGAGATTACTATGTTCTTGCCTATGTCGTGCAGGTCGTCTTTCACCGTGCCAATTGCTAAGCGGCCCGCTGTCTTTACCTGCTCTTTGCCCACCAAGTGAGGCTTCAAAATATCCAGGGCGCTTTGCATCACCTTGGCCGAAACCATCATCTCCGGTATGAAGATATCTCCGGCCGAGAACTGCTTGCCCACCTCGTCCATTGCCGGCACCAGGGCTTGATCCAGCATTTGCTGAGGAGTGAACCCTTCATCCAGGCATCTTTTGGTTAAATTCTCTATCTCCTTGAACTTGTGCTTGACGACCGCCTCTTTCAGTTCGGATAGGTCCATTCAGAGTTTCCTTTCTTGCGGCGCTCACCGGCGGTTCGTTGTCTAATACTGGCCATAACGGGCGCTGGCTATAATCATGGCTTCGATATTCTCTTCTGGGGTACCTTCATCAATGTAGCCCCCGGGCGCAATGATCAGCCCGCCACCGGCGGCAGCCTCCTCGATGATCTTCTTCACGCTAGCCTCCACTTCTGCTACGCTTCCGTTACGCAACACTGCCAGAGGGGGGACGTTGCCCATGAGGGCCACCCGCCCTTTCAGTTTCTCCTTGGCATAGGCCATGTCCACCTCGTCGCCCAGGTGGAAACACTGCACACCCGCCTCGGCCAGGCCTTCCAATATCCCGGTGGCGTTGGCGTCGTTGTGATACCAACGCTCGCATTGCGGGAATGCTGAGTATAACTCATCGTATATCGGCAGAATGAACTCTCTGAAGTGGCCCAGCTTGACGAAAGATGAAAGGTCATCCCAGATCAAAATTCGCTTAAAGGCTCCGGGGGGCAGCTCCCTCTCCATAGTCGAAAGCCACAAGAGGCCCAAATCGGTGGTCTTGCGTAGAAGGGCCTTCACGAGCTCCGGGTTCATTATCACATCGGCCATAAAGTCAGAGGTACCCCGCATCAGAGCAGCCACTCCCCAGGGCGAGTGGGTGGTGGAAAAACCCACCGGGATTTTGTCGCCCACCTGCTGGTACATGTAACGGTAGGTGTGAAGGGAACGGGTGAGGTAGCCGGCGTCTTCTAGGTCCGGCATCTCGATCTTTTCTACGTCCTCCATAGACTGTATAGAAGGGATTACCCAGGGTGTGCCGTCGGCGGTCCAGGTTATCTCCGCGCCAAGAGCCGAGGGCTCCGGCGCTATGCTCATATCCGGAGCCACCCCGGTAAGACCCCCAAAACGTTCCCGAAGGGCCAATTGGGTTTTGAGCATCAGCTCTGGTGAGTGGTAGTAGTCGTAGGGGTCTATTCCATAAAAACTTGAGAAATAGGGGCCGTTGACGTTCAAGAATACTGGCACCTGGTCTGGTTCCTGGTGGGAGATGGCTGTAGCCACCCTTTCCATATTTTTCGCCGCGAAATCGTAATCTATCTTCACTGTTCATATCCCTCAACGCTAGGGTTTAGTCTGTTTGATGGACTTCTTCCGGTGATAGGCCACCTTGTCGCCCCAGACCAGGGTCTTTTTGAAGATAGCAGGAGAATGGATAGCTATCCAACGAACCATGTTGTGTTGGATGACAAGCGGTTTATTCCATGGACAGACAGAGATACATCGACCGCCGCAGCTTAGCCACTTCTTTTTGTTGGCAGCCCAGAAGGTTAAGCAACGATCAGCGCGAATAAACCATTTCCGGAAGCCAGGATTGTTATGTATTGTTGGCGGCACATCCGTGGGTTCCCCAAAGGGAATGGCATTTGCTGGGCAAAAAGTGGCGCACTGCTCGCAGGCCATACAAAACTCATGAACGCCAAAGGAGATCGGCTTGTCTACCTCGAGCGGCAGGTCGGTAGTCACCGGTTTGAAGCGCATATTGATCCCGAATTCGGGAGAAAGGACACGGCCGTTACGAGCGAACTCTCCCACGCCGGCGTCGATAGCTACGGGTACCATCAGCATCTCTGGATTCCAACCCAGAGTCTCTCGATAAGCGGCGTCGTATCCCAGCCCACAAATAAAATCTGCCAGTTGGGTGGAAATGAATTTCAGCCGTGAGTATGTGTTCGTTGCCGACAGCCATGAAAAATGTGAGGGAGCGGTATTGTTAAGGCTCCGTTCGTGTGAGACGACAAGAACGATGGCGTATTTATGGGGTATATGGATGTCTTGGTAGACCCAACGAGAGTCTACCTTGGTTATACGCACCATTTCAGCCCCAAACATCAAGGCTGCTTTCTTAATCAAGCGCGTGATCCAAGCCCTGTCGTTTATTTCCAACCGCCCATCAAGGGGCGTAACAGGCAAGGTCTTGGGAAAATACTCGTTGCAGAGTCGCCAGCTTGCTGCGGATAGACTCTGCCCGATACGGTCCTCGCTTCCCAGCTCGCTGTAAGGTAGGGGATTCATCCAGTGATCATGCCCGGTACGAGCCTTGAATTGCTTTCGAAACTCCTTCCCAAAGGGATTATCAGGCATTATGGTCATGAAAGCATTTTTTCGGCGATCGAATCGCTCGATGGGGCCGGTAATGTATTTTTCGTATGTCGGCTGATCTACCTCCCTGACACCTAATCTTCGGCGCAGCTTCTCCTGGGCACGCAACTTTTTCTCGTAGGGAAGAAGGGCCGCCTCAAGCTTATTTGTATTCATAACTCAGTGCTCAGATACGGTTCTATTTATTCACTTAGGGTCCTGAACCCCAACTAACGCATCCTTAAACCCCCAAGTAACGCTTTTTAATCTCGGGATGGTCGATTACGTCCTGGGAAGTACCTTCGTAACAGATACTCCCCTTTTCCATGAAAAAAATCCTTTGACTCACGTTCATGGCAAGCTTGGTGTCCTGCGTCACCAGAAGCATAGACACCTTTTGCCCTTGCAGCTCCACGATCGTCTCTGAAATCCGTTCCACAATTGACGGTGCCAGACCTTCCGTGGGTTCATCAAGCATGAGAAATTCAGGTCGGGTACCCAGCGCCCGGGCGATAGCCAGCATCTGTTGTTCCCCGCCGCTTAATTGTTTGCCTTTGTGCTTAAGACGCTCACCGAGGCGAGGAAAGAGGGTGCAGACCATCTCCATGTATTCGCTCAATGGCCAATGATTCGGATCATTCTTCTTCCCGATATGCCCCATTTTGAGGTTCTCGAGTACATTCAATGTCGGGAAAATCTGACGCCCCTCAGGGACCAGCCCTACACCATGTTGCGTAATTTGATACGGTGGCAAACCGATCAGCTCATGGCCATTGAAGGTGATCGAGCCTCTGGTTCGCTCTTGGGTTCCCATAATCGTGTGGAGGGTGGTCGTTTTCCCGGCGCCGTTTCGCCCCAGTAGGGCCACTGTTTCTCCGGACCCCACAGAGAAGCTCACCCTGCGCAGGATATGACTCGAACCATAATACGCGTGGACTGCAGAGACTTCTAGCACAGCTACTCCCTAAGGTAACACCGTTGAACCTCGGTGTTTTGACGGATTATGTCAGGCGGATCGCATGCGATAATCAAACCTTCATGCATGCAGGTCACTTTATCAGAAATACTCATGACGACCTCTATATCATGCTCCACCAAAATGATGTCAACCTGCTGAGACAATTCCTTGATAAACGCTGCGGTAAGTCTGCTTTCTTCTGGGCTCATGCCCGCAGAGGGCTCGTCCAGCAGAAGGAGTAAGGGATCGGTAGACAGGGCGATGCCTATTTCGAGGTATCGCTGTTCGCCATAAGCCAATTCACCGGCCAGTACGTCTCTTTTGCTATACAAGCCAACACGCTTGAGGATCTTTAAGGCCTTCTCGTTAAGATCCTTGTGGGCTACCCAACTACCCCACAGGCTGAACGTGGTTTTTTTGGACTGGGCTGCCACACGGATATTCTCAAAAGTGGTCAAGTTGGGAAAAACGTTCGTCAGTTGAAACGATCTCCCAATACCCAGGCGAGACCGTTTGTAATTTGGCAGATCTGTGATATCGCGTCCATGGAACAGGATGCGGCCCTTGCTGGCATGAAGGTGCCCAGATAGCAGGTTGAAGAAAGTGGTCTTGCCAGCACCATTGGGACCGATTATCGACATCAATTCACCCCGATTCAGGCGGAAGTTGACTGAGTCGACAGCCTTTAACCCACCGAAATTACAAGTGAGATCTTTGGTTTCCAGAATTACGTCATTAGACGACGCCGAGGTCATGACCGAGTCTCCTCCTCAACCACGCCTGCATCGAGATTTTCATCCGGCTGCTTCGGTTTGGGTTTGAGAGCGTCCATGATCGAGCCCATTATACCTTTCGGAAGAAACAAAACGATTGCCACAAAAAGGAAACCGGTGAATACCTCCCAGTGTTCGATATAGCGACTGAGGCCATCTTTCATGCCAACGAAAACCAGCGCCCCCACAAAGGGTCCCAGAAAAACCTTTGTGCCGCCAAAAAGGGTAATCACCAGGACTGTTCCTGACATCATCCAGTACAGAACGTGAACGTCACAAAATTCTAGAAAAACGAGGAACAGGCTACCGGCCACACCTGAAAAAAACGCCGATAGGACAAAAGCCCACCACTTAACCCAGTAGGTATTGTAGCCACAACTTTGGGCACGCTGCTCGTTCTCCCGTACCGCTTCCATCACCCTCCCAAAGGGCGAATTGACGATACGCCATTGTATAAAGATAGAAAGGACTAAGATACAGAGCATGAAATAGTATTTATTAATGAGGTAATTGGTCAGAGGGACCCCGAATGACAGTTCCAGAACAGGAATCCCTGTCATGCCGTCGTGCCCTCCAGTCACGTCAACCCACATCTGGGCAATGTAATAGAAAACCATGGACATTGCCAAAGTAATGACGGCCAGATAAGCTCCGGTAGCCTGAAAGGCCAAAAAAGCGATGACGACTCCAACAGCAGTGGCTGCAAGGATTCCTATCATCATACTCAATTCGAGGGGGAGACCTAAAAATTTCAGTGAGATAGCAGTCATATAGGCCCCAACCCCAAAGAAGGCCGCATGACCAAAAGATATTACACCCGTATACCCGATGACCATGTTGTAGGCCATGGCAAACAAACCGTAGATAAAAATTTCACAGACAAGAGGGATAGATATCGGTGTGATGTCGGCAATCCAAGGCCAGAGAATCAGCAGACCTAATGCTGCGATTCCCATGTAAAGGGCATGTCCCCTCTGCAAAATCCCGGATTGAAACGGTTGGTTTGCCACAGTTACTCCTTTATTATTCAGAGCCAAAAATCCCTTCAGGTCGTGTCAAAAGAACGATGGCGGCCACGGCAAAAATCACCACGTCACCCAACTTGGTACAATGGGGCAGTAATGGGAAAATAGTCAAGATCTGTCCCACCATAAGCCCCGCAACCACAGCGCCCCAGAAACTTCCTAGACCTCCGATGATGACCACGATGAAGCACTGAATGAGTATCTCCACACCCATAACTGGCTGGACTGCCAGAATAGGACCCACCAATACGCCAGCGAAGGACGCAATCGCCACCCCCAAGGCAAAGGTTATGGTCCAGATCCTCCTTACATCTGTGCCCAAAACCTCCACCATTCTGGAATTGGTGGTGCCGGCACGAATTATCATGCCCAGGTTCGTTTTTCGGAGTAGCCACCAAAGGCCAAATGACACGGCTCCCACGGCAATAAGGATGAAGAAGCGGTATTGACTAAAGTCTATCCCATCAATGGTGAAGAGAGGGGAAGGCAAAGGGTTGACATAGGGCCGCCCCAAGTTGCCGAAAATCCACCGAACCAGATCCGGGGCGGCAAGGGACAGGCCAAAGGTTACCAGGATACCCAAAAATTCGGATTCCTTCCTCTTGTAGGTGGGCTTTAGCAAAAAGCGCTCGACCGCAACGCCCATGACAGCGCCTACACAGGGGGCCGCCACCAGAGCCAACCAAAAGTTGCCAGTCCACGAGAGAAAGACCCAGCCCATGTAAGCCCCAAGCATGTAAAAGGCACCGTGGGCGAAGTTCATAATTCCCAGAAGGCCAAAAATGATCGTAAGGCCGAGCGCCATGATTACGAATACGGCCCCATTCACCAAGCCCAAATAGATCTGTTGCAGCCAGATCACACCTGATATGGCGGCTACCTCGCTAATCCATCCTATAATTGCGTTCATCATGTCACTGCGTCATGGAGTCAATGCTGCGAAGGGGTTGTGTGAAGACACCTGACCCCCATCCCTTATGCATCGGTCTGTAGGTCTTGCGTCTCCCAACACACCCTTCGCCAATGTCAATTCGGTTATGGTGAATAAGAACCTTGTCCTATCACAGATCTTTAATGTTTGGCATAGTACCGGATAAGACAGCTTTTACATCCCTTTATCCTTACACGACAGAACGATATCTTCTCCACCTACTGACTCTTCTAAGCTAAAGAAGTCGTACTTGTTGGCCATGTCGCTTTTAGACTTGCCCTTCATGAAATAGAACTGCTGAATCGGCACATGGTCACAGGGTCGAATATATATTTCGCTCTTGAGACAACTGAATCTTCTTCCTTCCAGCGCCTTCCGTATCTTCTCCTTATCAAGACTTTTGACCTCATTCACCACATTGCTGATGAGGTGCGGCGTAGCATAGGAGGGCTGTCCGTAAGCGGCTGGCATGCGGTTCGTTTTGGCAAAGAACTTCTTGTTGAACGCCTTGGAGGCGGGATACTCATCCTCCAGCTTCCAGTACCAGGGCATGCCGGCGTACATCCCCTCGAATGACCCAGCTCCAGCAGCCATAGCCCAGGGAATGTCACTCACTCCGAATAAAACCTTCATATCTTTGGCCATGCCGAATTCATGCATCTGCTTGATCAGGTTGATTTGGCCAGAACCCCAGGTTACTGTAAATAAAACATCCGGCTTTTTGGCTCGGATTTGAGGAATAAAGCTCGAATAATCTGTCGTTGGAAAAGGCGACCATGTTACCCCAGTCCACTGTTTGCCAGTTTCTTTGGCCCAGTGCTCATAAGCCGGTACCCACATCTTTGGCCAGGAATAATTGTCTGCCAAGAGGTGCCATCTGTCGCCCTTGACATACTTTGCCGCCCATTTGGCACCGGCAGCCGCCGCTTGAAACGGTGTCACATTGAGGCCAAAGCTGTATTTAAAGAAGTTCTTCTTTGTATCCAGCATGTATTGGGGTAAAGTGAAGTAGATAATATTCCGTTTCCTGGCCAAATCATTTAACGTCATCTCTTCGAAACCGCTGCAGGCACCGGTCAGGAAGTCGATCTTTTCTCTGTTTAATAGCTCCATGGCCTTTCGGCGGGTGACTGCGGCGCTGAACTCTGTATCCCGGATGATCAAGTCGACTTTCCGCCCCAGCATGCCGCCCTTGGCATTAATTTCCTCAACGGCAATCTCACCTGCTACTTTCTGGTCCGCAGCCAATTCTGCCAAGCCTCCGGTTAGCGGAATCAACAGACCATACTTGATGGGAGTTTCCCCCCTCCCATATCTTAAAAACCAGGGCCCGGTACTTATTGTTGCATAGGCCCCTGCTGCTAAAGTCACTTTCAAGAAATCACGTCTTTTCATATTTCCCCTCCTTTGCCTCTTAATGTTGGCATCCAAAACCAAAAGGCCTTAAAATCTCTTATAGATGCCATGACTTCTAAGGCAATTTGGATAAGCAGTAGGTCCTGTATGGAAAAGATGAGAGGCTGTAGATCGAAACTGAAGATAAGGGCTCTCACCCAGTTTGACCGTGAACGACTATCTGCTTTTGTTCTCAAAGGGTCCGTTTCCCACATCCCTAATGAATCATAGGGATCGGAAATGTGTGCACATGCAGCCCGAGATAGAATCCATCGCCCATTGTAGAGCACATTGGCAGATAAACCTGAAAACCCAAATCAGGCCCCCCTTTCAGCCATGGTAAATACTCTGCCTGCCCGTTTGTGAGACAATGTCTCACTTTAACATTTAATACACTGGACTACGTTGTCTGGTTAGGGTTAACAATAAAAGATGACGGATCATTTGTGTAGGACGTTTTTGATAAACGGTTCACCTCCTTTCTGAATCAACAGTGTTTTTGGAATTTACCCCGATTTTTTAGCAGCCTTGTGTACGGCCCCAGAAGATTAAATGCTTCCACCCTATGCCCACACGTCATTTAGGCTTCAAAATGGCTCTGCTAGCCGTGGAGCCCCGGCGTATACTTCGGGCAACGGTCGACCCGTTCAGCTGCTTCGAGGATCAATTCCACGGCCATGCGAGACCCCTTCTGGTATATGTACTCACAGGTGTTGTTATCACTCAAGGGCACATATTTTTGACGCAGTTCCCTGCAGGTTTTGAGGCCGAACTTTGCCTCGAAACGCCTGTGAAGCTCATACGTCAGCTCATCTGGACACGTAAGGTCATCGGTAGGCTGCTGTCTTCCGAACAACAAGCCGATGCAAACAATGCCCGAGGCGAGAGCCCCGCACAGATGACCACTGAGGGCTACCGGCCATTCCTCGGGCGGACGATGTTCCCTTCCCGAAGCGACCTCTTCTAGGAAGGCGGTAAGATCCACCTCGAGATCCTTACGTCGCGACCCACCACCACCATGGAAACCAGTTACAATTCGAACCATATTGGGATCGGTGATTTTAAGGGTCGTGTTGATAGCCGAGAAAACAGACTCACTACAATGAAATCCCTTGCGCCGAAATTCCAGGGCCAGACGTTCCGCCTGGTCCATAAGTTTCTCTTTGGATTTTGTCTCCATAGATATCTCCAGTCTTCACTTCAAGCGGTCCCTTGGCCATGCGCGGGTGGCATCGCTCAGGACTCGCCGGGCGGTTAGTGGTTTCCGAAAGCGTCCTTTTTCATACATCCCTTAAACGTACCGTACCGCCTTTATGGCATCCGATTCCCGGGCAAGCGCTTCATCCATGGAAAGGAGACGTTTCCTACTTTTCAGGCGGTCCTCCCGCTTCCCTGATCGCCAAAAAGACCTTTTCCGGGTCGGCCGGCGTAGAACGGATTCTCGCACCGCATGCGTTGGCAATCGCATTCATGATGGTCGGGCCTGCTGGGATGTTGCACATCTCTCCAATCCCCTTGGCGCCATACGGGCCGTATCTGTTCTCCGCTTCCAAAAGGATCGATTCAATATTAGGCACGTCGAGCATGGTGGGGATCAGAAAGTTCTGAAGGCTAAGGTTTTGGATATACCCCTTGTCGAGAACGACTTCCTCCATTAAGGCATAGCCCAATCCCATAGATATCCCCCCCTCCAGCTGGCCTTCCACCGCCTTGGGGTTAATAGCCTTCCCCGTATCCAGGACGGCCACGTAATCCGTAACCTCCACCTCCCCGGTCTCAATGTCCACAATGACCTCCGCCATGTGGGTCGAGTACGTGTAGACAAAATAGGGCGTACCCTGACCTGTCTCCGGATCTAGGCTTACCGGAGGCGGAGCCCACCACCCCTGGCCTATGAGACGCTCGCCTCTGGCCATGCACTTGGCCACAACCTCCCTGAATGCCACGGACCTTTGGGGGTTTTCCCGATCATAAATCCGTCGATCCTTGGCCTCCAACCTATCCAAGGGTAATAAGAGCATTTCGGAAGCCATGTCCATTATCGGCTTCTTAACCTGCTGAGCGGCCAGGATAATGGCGTTGCCCATCAGGGTGGTGGAACGACTCCCTACGGTGGGACCCGATTCAGGCACCATATCTGTGTCCGGTTGAACCAATCGCACATCTTCCAGGCGAATGCCGAGTTCCTCTGCGCAGATTTGGGGAAGCACCGTAAAGGCGCCCTGGCCCATCTCTGTTATGCCTGAAAAAAGGAGCGCCGACCCGTCCTCGTGAACGTAGACATTGGCCCCGCATGCATCGCCACTCGTGCCGATGCTGGTACGGTACCAACCCACACCTACCCCCACGCCCCGCCGTTTGGTGCGTTCCTTGTCCAGATAACCGGTCTCAAGATATCTCCTTTCCCAGTCAAACGCTTTGGCGCAGGTATCCAGGGTTTCCTGCAGGCTCACGCTTTGATCCAGAAGTTGGCCCGTAGCTGTCCGGGAGCCCAGCTTGAACCCATTCTTTTTCCTTATATCCAGAGGATTCATTCCCAATCCCTCTGCCAGTTCATCCATGACCTGCTCATGGGCTATATGGACCTGCGGCGCGCCAAAGCCCCGCATGGCCCCGCCATAGGGGTGGTTGGTGTAGCAGAGGTAGGCATCCACCTTTACGTTGGGGATCTCGTATGGCCCCGGCATCATAATCATGGCGTGGACATGGGAACCTCCTGCGGGAGGAATCACCGGGCCGAGCCCGGCATAAGCACCCTGTTCGTCATATATGACCCCTTCGAAGGCGACCAGTGTACCATCCTTCTTGGCCCCGATTTTGACCTCCATGATCATCGGGTGTCTCTTGGCGGTCTGAAGGGTCACCTCTTCCCTCTCAAGGGCCAGACGCACCGGACGTCCGGTTTTCATTGCCAGCACCGCCGCACGGACCCCCAGGTCGATGGGGGAGTCCTCCTTGCCTCCGAAACCGCCGCCCATGTGTATCTGGCGGACACGGACCTTGTTGATCGGCAACCCTAAGACAGCAGCCACATTCCGCCGCACCGTAAAGGGGGCCTGCATAGGGCCTTCCACCAGCATCGTGCCGTCCGGCTGGGGTATGGTCCTCGATATATCCGGCTCCATATAGGCGTGTTCTATGAAGGGGACCGAATAGGTCCTCTCCAAAATGAGGTCTGCCTCTGCAAAGCCTTCCTCAACATCCCCTTTGCGAAGCTTATTGTAGGAGAGGAGGTTCCCTTTGTCGTGAATCTTGGGCGCGTCCTCTTTGAGCGCATCGCGGGGGTCGAATACACCCTGTAAAGGCTCATATTTTACCTCGATCAACGCCAGAGCGCGTTGGGCTATCTCCTCACTCTCCGCTGCCACCAGGGCGACGCCGTCACCCACAAAGCGAACCTTATCTTCACATATCACGGGTTGATCCGGAATAATGGCCCCCCAACCGTTTCTCCCGGGCACGTCTTTCGCCGTTAACACCGCCGCCACGCCAGGTAGCTGTTCGGCCTTTTCCACGTTAATGGACGTGATCAAGGCATGGGGGTGAGGGCTTCTGAGAATCTTTCCGTGCAGAAATCCCTCTTGTGAATAATCAGCCCCGAAATCAAGCTTTCCCGTGACCTTCGCAAGGTCGTCCGTCCGGGTGAGTGACTTCCCCGCAACGCGAAGATCGGACGTGGATGTCTCCAGCAATGTTTCAAGGTCAAGCCTTTCCTTGGTAAGGACCCGCACACCCCTTTTTTCTTCGGTCTTGTCCTTCATAATTAAATCCCCCACACGGCCTGGATGGCCCTCCTCATCATTCCTCTGAGCCCTTTATTCCACTCGCTGTCTTTACCGCCTGGACTATCTTATGATACCCCGTGCAACGACACAGCACCCCTGAAAGAGAATGCCTGATTTCTCCCTCGTCAGGGTTGGGATTTTTATCCAAAAGGGCCTTTGCGTTCATAACCATGCCCGGTGTGCAAAAACCGCACTGCGCAGCGCCTTCAAGCATAAATGCCTCCTGGACCGGATGTAACTGCCCATCTTCTCCGGCAAGGCCTTCAATGGTGGTAACAGAGCGATCTGCCACTTTGAGCGCGGGCAAAAGGCAGGAGTTGACGGGAATCCCATCCAGAAGCACGGTGCACGCCCCGCACTCCCCTTCCCTGCAGCCTACTTTGGTACCTGTCAGACCGAGGTCATCCCGTAAGAGGTCCACTAACAGGGTATTGGGAGAGACCTCCACCGATACGTTCTTCCCGTTCAGTTTGAAAGAAAACGCCAATCTGTTCATGCCAATCCTCCTACTCTATTGGGAAACCGGCCTGCTCCAAGGCCCCCTTAAGGCTCCGCCTCACAAAGACTTTTACCATCTCCTCCCGATATTCGCAGGAACCCCGCAGGAGACTGTCTCTGGGGGTGCATTCCCCCATACTGATATCAGATGCCGCATCCAAGGTTTCTCTTGTGATCGGCGCATTGCGCAACTTGGCTTCGGCCTGGGTGGCGCGAAACGGGGTGGGCGCTACCGGCCCCAGTGCGATGGATGCCTCCTCGATCACCCTGTTCTCCGGCTCCACCCTGACCACGCAGGAACAGACTAACATGGGAAGGGCCAGGGCCTGACGTTTACTCAAACGGAGGTAGCACCCCCCCTCATTTTCCCCCAAGGCCTTGAACCGGATTCGCGTCAGGATCTCCTTGCTGGAGTCAAGCGCTGTCTTTCCGATCCCTAAAAAGAAGTCGGTAAGAGGGAGTGTCCTATCCCCCTCCCTGGAGGCGATCGTCACCCGGGCGTTCAGGGCAAGCAACGGTATGCTCGTATCAGCAGCCGGCTGCCCACTCACCACATTGCCCGCCACCGTAGCGATGTTGCGTATCTGGGGCGATCCCACCCGTGCCGCACCTTCCGCCAGGAGCCCGGCTTTTTCCTTGATCAAAGGGGAAGAAGCCACCTGAGCGTGCGTTACGATCCCGCCCAAAAAGACCTCGTCTCCCTCCTCCTCAATGAGATCCATGCCCGGCAGACGCGTAATGTCCACCAACGCCTCAACCTCAAAATCCCTGTGGCGCATCTGGGGGATTACATCTGTCCCTCCCGCAATAACCCGCGCCTTTCCCCGGTATTCCGCAAGCATGTCTAATGCTTCGGTCAGTGACCGAGGAACAAGGTACGTATTCAAAGGGATTTCCTTTGCCCAGTGCAGATCTTTGAACGTGTGTGACATGATCTCTCCTAACAACCTTTTTCACAATTAAGATTGATGGTCCCGTAAAAAGT
>CAZACO010000013.1:17733-19176 GCA_964483185.1 uncultured Desulfobacteraceae bacterium | reverse complement strand
TCCATGGCAACATCCGATGCCATCAGCTTGCAGCACGCCGACATGTACGTCCGCATCGGGTCCTGCGATGTGATCATGTCCGCGGCCTGGTACGTCAGCGCGCGCGCCGCCTCGATCTTGGCCGCCATGTCCGCCATCATCCAGCCTATCCCCTGAAACTTGCTGATGGACCTTCCGAACTGCACCCGGTCCTTTGCGTACGATATGGCCTTGTCCAAGGCTCCCTGCGCCAGACCGACTGCCTGCGCAGCAATTACCGGCCTCGAGGTATCAAGGGTCTTCATGGCATAGATAAACCCCTTTCCTTCCTCCCCTATCAGGTTCTCAGCCGGGACGTCCATGTCCTCAAACACCAGTTCCCCTGTTGGCGATCCCTTGATACCCATCTTGGACTCCGCCTTTGCCACCCTGAACCCCGGCGTGTCCGTCTCCACGATGAACCCGCTGATCCCGTGCACCCCCTTAGAGCTGTCCGTCATGGCAAAGATACTGATCAGGTTCGCTATGGGCCCATTGCTGATAAAACACTTGGATCCGTTTATGATATACCTGTCACCGGTCTTCACCGCCTTCGTATGCATGGCCGCTGAATCAGACCCCGCACCCGGCTCGGTTAATCCGTACGATATCAGCTTCTCTCCCGATGCTACCTGCGGGCCGTATTTCTTTTTCTGCGCATCGTTTCCGCCTATGAGAATCGGCTCCCAGCCGAGCGACTGCACCTGAACGATCAGGGAAGATGAAACGCACGCCTTTGCAATTTCCTCCACCGCCAGGCACACATACCTGTGCTCCTGGTAACACCCCCCGTATTCCTCAGGCACGCTCAGCCCCAAGAGCCCCATCTCCTGGAACAACTCCTTCAGGTCCCAGGGAAATTCCCCATTCCGGTCTATCTCGGCGGCACGGGGCTCCACCTTATCCGCCACCATCCTCCTGACCTGATCTACAAACATCTGCTGGTCTTCATTCAATAATCCCATGTCTCCTCCGTTAACAATCTCTATTATGACTCAATTGAGTATGGTGATAATGTAGTGTTTCTCCGACTCGATTTCGTAAACGCACGCTGCTTCATTTTTTGGGAAAGGAGCCTATTTTCTTGACTCTTTCTTTAAGCCTTTCAGCCTCATCCAATTTCCCCAGGGCCATATAGAGTTCTGCCATGTTATTCAGCACATTGATCGTTTGCAACGGATCAGACCCTTTCGCTTTTTCAACTATTTTTAAGGATCGTTTGTATAAAGGTTCTGCTTCGGTGAATTCCCCGGCGCTTCTGTAGCTTTCCGCAAGATTATTAAGACTCTGGGCAATATCAAGGTGACCAGGGTCCAGGGTCTTTTCCCTAATTGCCAAAGCCCTCTTATGCAAGGATTGGGCCTTTGCATGTTGTCCGAGGGAATCATGAATCAAGGCCAAGTTGTTCAGACTGCTGGCCACATC
>CAZACO010000013.1:0-17723 GCA_964483185.1 uncultured Desulfobacteraceae bacterium | reverse complement strand
CTCTGATCCCAAAAGCTTCTCCTGTATCTCTAAGGCCTTCACTTGATAGGTCTCGGCTCTTTCGTATTGCCCGATGTCGCTATAGAGGCGAGCCAGATTGTTCAGCTCTCTCGCCAAAAAAGGATTGTCCGGGCCGAGGTTTTTTTCGTACATGGCGAAGACCTCTCGATGCAACGTGTCTGCCTTTCCATATTCTGCCGTCGCATCATAGAACAGCGCCAATTTGTTCAGGCTTTCCGCAACCTCCGGGTGTTCTCCTCCAAAGGTCTTCCTTTGAATATCAACGACCCTTTCAAAAACAAGCTGGGCCTTTTTGTTTCTTCCAAGGGCGAAATAGATCAAGCCAAGGTTTTGAAGACTTCTGGCCACATCTGCGTGATCGGCGCCTAAGACGGATTCGTAGATCTCCACGGCTTTCTCTTGCAAGGGTTCGGCCTTTTCATATTGACCCCTGGAGCTGAAGATCTCAGCCAGATTGTTCAGGCTTGGAGCGAGAAATGGATGCATTGGACCGTATACCTCCTCATAGATCCGAATCACCCTTTGGTAGGAAGCCTCCGCCTTGGGATAATCCCCTTTACGGTAAAGGAGCAAGGCCAGGTTGTTCAAATGAGCAGCGACAACCGGATGATCAGGGCCATGAATTTTTTCATAGATCTTCAAGGCTTCCTCCGATTTGGAAATCGCTTGTTCATAACGACCCTCTTCATAAAAAAGTTTGGCCTGATCGCTGAGGGTCTCCGCCTCTTGGAGATCGCCTTCCTGAGAGCCAACTGCACGATAACAGACCATAAGGGATGACATACAAAAAAGAAAAATGCTGAAAAACAGTATCCTGTTCATCTTAAAGCCTTCCAGTTTCTGCTTACGTTCAATATGCCTACTTTTCAATCAGGCAAATATCTCCATCGATGAAACCTGTAATACCCCCTTCGCACAAATTTTCCTGTCTCCATCCTGTATCACAATAAGGATATCTTTCGACTCTGGTGGCGGTACGTTAAGGACATGGAATAAATAGACAAAAATGCCAAGATATAAAGGAGCAGGCTCAAAAGCATCAGTGGACGAAAACCCAGATTCACAGTCAGCAGACTTCCTAAAACCGGCGCTATTACTGATGCCAGGCCGTTTATGCTCCAAACCCACGGGATATAGTCACTGTTATGGTTTGAGACCAGCTGTAGCCCCGTGGGAAAAGGCATTCCCATAAAAAGAGCTAAGGGAGCCAGAAGAAGAATGCCAGCTGCTGATTTCAAAAGGATCGGGTAATGCAACAACGTTCTGAGTAATGGATCTAAGAAAACAATGTAAGCGCCTGACACGACTATAATGCCCGCGAAAGGGACCCACATGCCCTTTATTCCCAAACTGCGACTTAAAAGGCTCCCTATCCCGGAAAAGAGCGTCAGCGTGAAGATGATGAGAGCAAGAGCGTAGATAGGTTGGGTCAATAGCAGGACAAATTTCTGGATAAAACCCATTTCTACAAACATAAAAGCCAGGCCGATCATGCTGAAATAGGCGAATGTCCTTCCTTTCATAACAATTCTTGGCTTCCCCTTTTTTTCAACAAACAGCAGAGGAAAGAATATGAAGACTGGCGCCAAAAGCAAGACCTGTAGTAGCGTCACCCATAAGATGATATAACCCCACTCCAGGAAAGGAATCCATTCCCGTCCCAACGTCTTGAGAAGATAGGAAAGCGCCGATAACCTAAAGTAATGGGAAAAATAGGGTTTATCATCGTTGGGTGGCTTTACGTTGAATATGTAATTCTCATAGAATGGGTCCCTTTTGTTCCTGTCCAATAGATTCAGGGATGAATTATAATAGAAAGGTCGTTCAAGTATATTGTAACGGTTAACTTCTCTTGCGTGGATGCCAAACAAATATACAAGATCAAATCCTCTATCTTTACAAAAAGTCCTTATCTTGGAAATATCCTCTCTGCTGAAACGCCCATTTTTCAAAAGGACCGTGCCGGTTGCCCAGCTGCGTATTGCCACCAACGAGAGGGCGATATCTCCCTGTCTCGCCCTATCGAGAGTCTCGACGGCCAAAGCGATGAGTTTTAGAAAAGCCCTTGGGGGATTGCTAAGCCAAGCAGAGGCACTGAGTATGCCGCCCGGGTTCAAATGCTCGAAATATTGTTGAAAGGCTTCAATAGTATAAATATAGTTTTCTCCGGTAGCGTAGATTCCCCCTCCTTCCCCGCCCAAACTGCCTGCTAAGCCTAACTGGATTATGTCATATCTTTTTGATTGCGAGGATAGGTACTCCCTTGGAGAAGATATGTCCACATTAATATGGGGATTATGGCTATAGATATTTTTCGAAAAGGATCTCAGGGGTCCTCTCAATAGACCCACGACATCAGGATGAGATTCGACAACCTGGATATGATCAATGCCGTGAAAATGTGCTGCCAGAACCTGGTTTAACCCCTCTGGATTCAGGATCAACGCCTTCTTATGGGATATGAGATGATAGCCAAGGGAAAAGGTCGTGTAATCAAGATACTCAATGTTAGATCTATTGTTCCTGAAATCGGTGACAATTCCATGAGGGCTTCCGTCTAAGAATATAGCCTTCTGTTGCGGGGGAAGGTTGGTATATTTCAGACTTAAACCGGGCGCATCACGTAATGAAGGAGCACTCACAACCTGCAAGAGTCCCAAAGGGGAATACCCTTCATGTTCCAGCAGGGCTCCGGGTAGCTGTAAACACTTGCTGATGCCCTTATAGGGTGAAATGCTGAGATGAACCTCACCCGCCATTAGCCAAATTGAGACAAAAAGGGCACCGGCCGCAGTGAGGATAAGATATGGTTTTGTTTTATTCTTTCGCGGGCAAGAAAATAAAAGTCCACAGAATGAAAAGCACATGGGGACGACCAGCAACATCTCTGGTCGGATCCAATAAAAAGAGACAAAGGCTACCAATATCCCTGCGCTGGAACCTATAAGGTTATAAAAATAGACCCGGGCAATATTTTCCTTCCAGCACATGAAATTCAAGCCAACAAAGCACCCCGATAGGAAAAAGGGGATTAGAAAAAGAAAATAATAACAGACCAAATAAAGATATTGTTTTTTTTGCCAGGCCAACTCAAAAGGAGAAAAAGGGATCTTTTGCGCAACAAAGAAGGTTATTGGAATGAAGATCAATATCAAAAGGCAAATCAAGGGAAAATAGAGGCCAGCTCTTTCTTGTAACGATCGTCCACTTCTTCTACTACTCAGAACGGATAATAGCGAACCGCTTGCAGCAAAACCCAGAAGAGCCACGCTGATCACCATGTATGCGAAGTGGTACCATTGAATAATGCTGAAAAGACGCATCAGAATCAGTTCATAGGCGAGGGTACTTGAAGAGATAAAAAAAAGGGCAAGGTAAGGGAACAAAATCATTCCACTCGCTGTGTTCTCAGACGGGTTGATCTCCTAAATTGATTCCATCGAATTCAGCCTTCCTGAAATACCCTTGGGTGGCGATTTCGCATGGATTATCTTAAAAGTCTAACATCCCAGAAACCAAAATGCTATCTCCATTTTCGAATAAGAGGTGCGAATCTAACGGGTAATACGTTTTTTGTCTTTATTTCCCCTTCCGCTGACTTTTCTATGAGCATAAGGTTTTGTATCTGGAAGGGATTCCCTATCGGAATCGCCATCTTACCACCCTTCTTCAGCTGTTGTATAAGCGGTGGAGGAACATGTGTGTTGACTGCCGTCACGATGATACAGTCAAAAGGCGCATGAGCTTTCCAGCCGAAGTAGCCGTCACCCACTTTCACCGTTACGTTTTTGTAACCAAGGATTTCAAATCGCTCTTTGGCCGCTTTTCCTAAAGGAGGGATAATCTCAATGGTATAGACTTTACTCACAATGCGACCCAGTACCGCAGCCTGATATCCGGAACCCGTTCCGACCTCGAGGGCAACGTCTCCTTCTTTCGGGTCAAGCAGCTCGGTCATTAGCGCGCCGATGTATGGTTGAGGGATGGTCTGTCCGTATCCAATGGGCAGAGGAAAATCTCCGTAGGCAGACTCCCTGTATTTATCAGGCACAAAGAGGTGCCGGGGAACATCCCTTATCGCTTTCAGAACTTTTTCATCCTTAATGCCTCGCTCAACCAGCTGTTGCTCAACTCTCTGATAGCGAAGTCTCTTATAACGCTCACTATCTCCTTGTGCAGAGGAAGGATATAAAGGATGGCAAAATAAGAGGAATATGCCGACAAAAATATAGAAAATCCGAAGGCATTTGTCTTTTCTGGCCATCTGCCGTTTGAATAGAAACAAATTCTTTATTGTAGTCATAAGGCTATGTTAGGCAGATTGATACATGTCCCTCTCCTGTTAGCGAATCCTTATGTATAATCTGACAAATAAGACAAACATATTTAAGAATTTGTGTTTTTGACCTATATTCCATGTGGTATCTTGCTATTCTTTCATTTTTAGGTAAAAAGCTACAGCAACGACGATGATGACTCCCTGGACAACCCATTGCCAGTATCCCGATACATCCAGAAGGTTGAGGCTGTTGTTGAGAATCGTAAGGATGAAGATCCCTGCGAGGGTCCCAACCAGGCCACCCTTTCCTCCCATCAGGCTTGTTCCGCCGACCATTACGGGAACCAGGGACTCGAGCATAAACGGCTCCCCAGCAGTTGGATCACCCATGCCCATTCTGCTGGCTAGGCATAGGCCGGTCAAGGAGGCAGTAAAGCTGCAGAGCATATATGTGTAAATCTTGACACGGTTTACTTTTATTCCGGATAGCCTGGCGGTCTCTTCATTCCCTCCGATGGCATAAATGTGTCTGCCGAATTTTGTCTGTCTAAGGGTAAGGATTCCCACAACAGTAGTTACACCGAAGAGGACGACCGAGACCGGAACGAATCCCAAGTCTCCCCAGGCAAGGATTTCAAGACATGGAGAAATTTGTCCATAAGGAGCGTCCGTATAAAGAAATACAGCACCCTGAATGAGCTCCATGGTCCCTAGCGTTACAATCAGAGGTGGGATGGCTGTCCTGGTAATAATAAATCCGTTGCAAAATCCTATGAAAAGGGCTACGGCGATGACCAAAGCGACGACAGGGATGGTCAAAGCGTCCTGACCCATTAGAAGCCCCGTGGTCAAACATGAAGTCAAACTGACCACAGACCCCACAGAGAGATCGATGCCCGCAGTGAGTATGACAAAGGTTTGGCCTATACTTACAAGCCCAAGGTTAACGGACTGCCGCAGAACATTATTGATATTGCGTGGTTGCAGAAAGACATCAGAAAGTAGGCCCGAAACAAGCACCATCAAAATTAAAATGAGATAAACGACGAGGGTCGTCCAGTGCTCTTTCAAATGGTTGAGATTCAAGGATCTGCTCCTCTTTTCTAGTTCTCTTGAATATAACCAGTTGCCATCATCATGATTTTTTCTTCCGTAGCTTCGGCGGAGGGAAGTTCTCCCATCGCTTTCCCCTCATGCATAACCATTACACGGTCGCTCATGCCAATAATCTCGGGCAACTCTGAAGAGATCATAATAATCGCTGCCCCCTGTTTTGATAGGTTTCTTATAAGGTTGTACACCTCCGACTTTGCCCCTACATCGATACCGCGTGTTGGTTCATCCATGATGATCACCCTGGGGTTTGTGTTGATACATTTTGCCAGAATCACCTTTTGCTGATTTCCTCCGCTGAGGTACTGTATCTCCTGGTCTATATTAGGGGTCGAGATGTTGAACTGTTTGACCGCTCTTCCGGCTACACCCTCCTCTTCCCCCTTTTTTATAAAGCACCACTTTGTTATCTTGTTCAGGATGAGAAGCGTTATGTTCTTCCCAACAGATAGGCACTCAATGAGGCCTTCCTTTTTGCGGTCTTCAGGCACCAACCCGATGCCACGGGATATGGACTGTCTGGCGCTATTCTTCGCGATTTTTTCACCTCTAAAATAGATCTCACCAGAATCAGGCTGGTCAACACCAAAAATAACCCTGGCAAGTTCGGTACGACCGGAACCCACCAACCCCGATATTCCAAGAATCTCGCCGGTATACACACGAAGAGAGATATTCTTGAGGATTTTGCCCATGCTGATATTCTTAAGGGTTAGAATCTCGCTTCTTTGCCCCATGGCTTTTTCGGGAAAGGTTTCGGACAGACTCCTTCCCACCATCATTCTTATGAGCGTTGCTTTATCTACATCTCTGGGGATGACGGTCCCCACAAGCTTTCCGTCTTTCAAGACGGTGGCCCGATCTGCTATTTCGAAGATCTCATCCAGCCGATGTGATATATAAATAACGGCCTTTCCATCATCCCTCATCGACTGGATGATTCGATAGAGTGAATCCAACTCCTTGCCTGAAATCACAGCCGAAGGCTCGTCCATAATGATGATACTTGCGTTTTGAGAAAGCGTTTTTGTGATCTCCACCATTTGTTGCTCGGCCACGCTAAGGTATTTGACCTTTCTGCGAGGATCAATATCCGTTCCAAGTTGAGACAGGAGTTTTTCCGACTCCGCGAACATCTTCTTTTTGTTGATAAAAAATCGGTTTTTCAGCGGTTCACGGCCAAGGAATATATTTTCGGCTACACTGAGTTCCGGCACCAAATTGAATTCCTGGTAGATTGTACTGATACCCAATCCCTGCGCCTCTCTCGGCCCGGAAAAAGAGACATCTTTCTGCTTCACAATGATTTTTCCATAATCCTGATGGTAAGCGCCGGCAAGGATTTTCATCAGGGTGGATTTCCCGGCCCCATTTTCCCCGACTAATGCGTGAACCTCTCCATATCTACAGTTAAAATCCACAGTATCCAGGGCTTGAACACCAGGGAAATACTTCGAGATTTCTCGCATTTCGAAAATTTTGTCAGTCATCTCTTTGGCTCACTCCCTTTTTCTTATTAAGGGAGGACAAAGGTCCTCCCTTTTCGGAGTGCTTTATTTCGGAAGCCATTTTTCGGGTAACGTGTGATCTGGAAACCATGCATCTGGCTTCTCCATAGCGGCAGCTTTTTCAAGGGGCATGTCTGCAATAACGTCTGGTGTGCTGGGCTTCGCCAAAATCATGCGTGCAGCATTATAGCGGAAAGGGACAGGGTTGCCTTGAAGAATGCTAAGCCCAACATTAACGGCGTCTGCCCCCATGGTAACAGGGTAGCCAGGAGCGCAAATGTCGTAGCCCCACTTCACGGCCCTTGTGAGAAAGCCGTTTGTTGGATCGCCCGTAATGGGAACCTTTATCCCCGCATCATGCAGCGCTTCAATGGCCCCCTGGGCTTGACACCCACTGTCACACCACACACCGTCAATTTTTTTTCCAAAGGATTGAATCATTGCCTGCATGACTGTCTTGCCTTTGGACGGTGAATACTGGGTGTACTGGCGATCAAGGATTTTGATCCCGGGATATCTCGCAAGGGCTTCAAAGCCTCCCGTTTTTCTTTCTACAACAGATCCTGCTCCTGCCCACCCAGCAAGTACCGCGATATTACCCTTTCCTTTCAGCATCTGAGCCAACCAGACAACCTGAATACGTCCCATGGAATAATTGCTGGCGGCTACAAAACATACATAATTATCGCTTTTGATTCCCTTGGATATGGTAACGACCGGGAACCCCCGTTTATGCAGTCTACTGATAATCGGGTCCAGGCCGGCCTCGGTTACGGCTCTTATGAGCAATATGTCAATGCCTTTTGCAATCAGGTCTTCAATGTCGTTAATCTGTTTATCAGCTTTTCCCTGGGCATCGGTAACGTACATTTTCTTGATCAGCTCCGGATGTTTTTCCGCCTCTGCCTGGGCTTGTCGCTGCATGAAGTTTGTCCAACAGTTGGTAATACCCGCGTTGGAGAATCCGAATACGTACGGTGGCTTTTTCTTATACTTTGTAGTGTCAACCATCTTTATCGCATTGGGATCCAACAGGGTTCCCCTAGCCCACTCTCTGCCCTTCGTCCAATCGTCTTTCTCTGACGCCAACGCCGCACTGTTTATGGTGACGCCAAGAAATGCACATACTGTCAAAAGAAATAAGACTTTTTTCATGTCAAGACCTCCTTAGTTAAAAACAAGCAACACAATCGCTTTTACCAAATAAAAACCCGATTACCTTTGAGCTTCACCTCCTTTCTCCCCCGTACTCTTATCTGGCCGCCCTCCTTACATAAAATGAAACGGCCAGGATAATAGCAGCTCCCTTGACGATGTATTGGATATGAATCGGAAGATGGAGTAGGAGAACCATGTTATAAAGTATGACAAGAATCAAAACGCCCGCGATGGTCCCAAAAATGCCACCCCTGCCTCCTGCGAAGGAGGTGCCCCCCATCACGACAGCTGCGATAGAATCGATCTCATAACCCTTTCCTACCCAGTTATCGGCGATTCCAATCCAGCCAGCAAGGTAGAGACCGGCGAGAGCGGCTGAAAAGCCCGATATCATATAGACCAATGTAATAATGAGATTTGTATTATATCCCGAGAGGCGGGCTGTATCTATGTTCCCACCAATGGCATAGATCTGCCGCCCGAAAACCGTCTTTTTCAGCGTTATGGCGGCAATAACCATCAGTAATGCAAGCGAAAGAACCGAAGTGGGAATTGGGCCAACACTTCCTGTCCCAAGGAAACGAAGAATGGGAGGAAAGGATCCTCTGGGTGCCCCACCCGTATAAACGAAACGCAGGCCCTGGACAATAATCATTACACCCAAGGTGGCTATAAACGGTTGCACTTTGCGTTTTGTAATAAGCAGTCCGTTGACAAGCCCTACAAGAATGCCGAAAAGTAGACAGAAAAGTCCGACCGGAAGAAGCATTGAATCCTGACCTGCTGTATTATGGGCAATAATCACGGCAACACCTGCCATGACTGATGCAACAGAGAGATCCAACCCACCACCACCCGTTAAGATCACCATGGTCTGGCCGATGCTCACGATGCCTAAGGCAGCGGCCGGGGTGAGAATGTTTTTGATGTTTTGAACAGTTAGGAATGCCGGGGAAATAGCCGAGGAAAAAATGAATAGAAGGCCCAAAAATATATAAATGCCAAATTTTTCAAAGATGGGCTTTACCGGAATCATAAGCTTTCCCTACCAAAAGAATCATCCCTACTTTTCAAGAGAAAAGTAATGGAAGGAGGTGTTTAAGGAAAAGATCTTGTTTGATAAAATTGAATATTTTCATCCATAAAAGATGAAAAATTCAGTGTAAGTGAACTCATTCTACAAAAAAACATACTCTCTACATGACATGGCTCAATGCCTCGATGATACGGTTATTCATTAAACTTGGTCCTTAATCAAGAATGGCAACCGCCCTTATGGGCGACCCACTACCCCCACGTATCTTTAAAGGGAAGCCAAAAAAGGAAAACCGTTTGCCTGCAATTAGGTTAAGGTTGCAAAGGTTCTCCATATGAGGAATTCCTGTGTTCCTTGTCACCATATGTACGGGATATTCAAGGTTTCCGGGAGTGTCCGTGCTGGGGGCGTCCACGCCCCAGTTTTTAATTCTTTTCTCTACCAAAAGATACTCAGCTGCCTCCTTGGTAAAGCCTGAATAGACTTCAAGCCATTCAGGCTTACCGTAATGTCTCTCGAAATGTCCTGTATAAAAAAGGACGATATCGTCAGCCTGGATATCCAGCTTGGCCTTTTCTTCCGCCTTTTTAATCACATCCTTGTCCATAGCGCTTCGTTCCGGGAAATCTGACACATCAAGGCACAGAGCTGGACCGAAAAAGGTTTCCAAGGGCATGCGATCAATGGTTGGGGCGTCTGGCTTCGGGTTAACATGACTTATAGAGTCCACATGGGTTGGACCATGGTCATTTAGAATCATCCCTTTTGTTGTGTAGGAATAACCTCCCTTAAATTGTTTTAATGTCTCTTCATGAGTATGATAATCCCAAATGATGGTGTTCATGTGCCCCGGATAAACAGGCATTCCCTGATAGATCTCCTGCGACAAATCCACAATTTTCTGCATCTATATCCCCTCCTCAAATTATTGATTAAACGCTGTGACCCTTCGAGAAGAAGTGGTCAACACCATAAATCATTATTTCTGCAAACCCACTTCGAAAAGGAATAAGCACTGGGCTCGTGTACTCGTTCCTTTTGTTTCATTAAAAAGATGGGGGAGTCTGAACCCATATCACTTCAATCACGTCCCCCTCTATGCCGCGCCACGAATGGGGCACATCGGCTGGATGACAAATGCTATCTCCTGCGCTAAGGGTGTGGACGTCGTTCCCTGACCGGACCTCAATTGTTCCCTTTAGCACTAAGCCGAATTTCTCTCCTGGTGGGTCTACCATCGGTTGGTCCCCTGAGGTGTCGCCTTTGGTTATCCGCATGTACATGACCTCCAGTTGGCGATTCAAATCAGGGGTGAGCACCTCATATATTACGCTGGAGCCGGGAAGTGTTATTCCCTTCCGTCTTCCAGAAGGAACCACTTTTGTATCATTCGAATACAGCCGGTGTTCGATGGCCTGTGTCTCATGGGTACGAGCATACCCCCAAAGGTTGTGCTCGTTCTCGCTGTCTGCCAAAAGCTTCACCACACTGATTTCAAAGTACCGAGCAATCTTCTTAATAGAAGTAATGGAAGGTTGGGTGATGTTTCGCTCAACTTGGCTGAGTAGGCTTTTGGAAAGACCCGTACCCGTCGAGAGCTGCTCAAGGGTGAGTTGTCGCTTTAAACGTTCCTTTCGAATCCTTGCTCCTATTTCATCCATAATAATAAAATATCCTTCTAATTTTTGGTTTGGCATATCGAACAGACATGCTCGGCTTGCCACACATCTAAAACCCCTGCTACTAGAATATCCTACAAAAACAATTCCGGAAGATAACGTCTCAGCAAAATTTACCCGCGATCATTTCTTGAATGCGAAAGAATCATAGCCTGAATCATGGAATGAAGTCAAGGCAAATTTCATTAAAAATGCAATTTTTTCTATTTTAATGAAATTTGCCTTGACATACTGAAAAATGGGGGCTATATTGCTCGGCAATGACCAATTACATGTGCTAATGTGTATGTTAGCGTCCTTCGCTTTCGGTGCTGAATCCCGCACTGCAAAAAGATTTGGGACCCCATTTTTGGTGAAAACTTGAAAGCCAGCACGAATTGTTGGCAGAGATACGGCTTGTTTTCAAGCTATGGTCATAGGGGGTAAAAAGTATGTCTCATTGGATCATCAAGACCTTGCTTTGCGGCGTTATTGAGGTGAAAAAGGAACAATTGACAACTGGATTGGATGTTGGTTTGCCCGTGGAAATGCCCTACTTGGGATTCTATTTGACAGACGGCAAGCACAAAATCTTATGCGATACAGGAATCAATAGAAAATATATTGTGAATGGGAAGGCTTGGGCCAATTGTCCGGCGCAAGGTGGAGAAGATTGGGTTCTGAAAGCGCTTCGTGGTATTGAAGTAGATCCACTGGATATTGAAATGGTCATCTATACGCATCTTCACAATGACCATGCCGGGAACTGCCATCTGTTTCCTAAAGCCGTTCACATCTTTCAAGAAGATGAGTGGAAGGAACTTCTAGACCCACTGCCGTCCATGATGATCCGCGGGGATTTCGACCAGAGTCTCATTCCTCAGCTAAAAGAGATGAATTGTATGAAAGTGGTGGGCGACGGGAAACTTCACGAGGGTCTTGAACTTCTTCATACCCCCGGCCATACCGCTGGCAGTCAGTGTTTGCTGGTCAGCACAAAAGATGGCGTCTACAATTTGACGGGTGATACCGTCCATATACTGCCTATAGCGTTTCCAGAGATGACCGAGATGACTCTTATGGATGGGAAGAAAATTCCGATTACTCCGGCTCCCAAGCACTGGGGGCCGGCCGTACCTTCGAGCCTGGTATATGATCACTATGCATGGTTTAGATCCATCTATCGGCTCAAATCCTTATTGAGGGAACCGCGGTTTTATCTTCCGGGGCATGAAACCTCGATTGTGGGAAAGATATTTGGTGCGTAAGGTCGCCTAACAGCAAGGGTTTCCAGTTTCGGCTTAATCCCCTGCGGACATATCAACACCCCACATCCAAAAGCGCACTTGGGACAGATCTTTATGAAATTGGACGTTCATCATATCGGCATGGTCGTAGAGGATATTGGTCGATACAAAGATATGTATGAAGGGCTTTTTGGGCTTGAAGAGAAAGGTCGCTACATCGTAACTGCCTTTAACGCAGAATGCAGCTTTTTGCTTGGGAACAACATATATCTGGAGCTTGTCAAGCCCCTCGCAGAAGACGGGTTGGCCCGTTTTTTGAGAAAGCATGGATCTGGTACGCTCCACCACATTTGCTATGTCGTTGACGATCTTGATGCAGCGGTTCGCGATTTTACTGAAAAAAAGGGGCTACGCAGCCTGTCCGAGACGCCCAGAAACATCCCAAGCTTTGAAAAGGCGATCTTTTTTCATCCCAAAGATACCGGCAACCTGCTGATTGAGCTTGTCAGCGGGCCGGCTTGCCCACTACCCCCATAGAAAGAGTTGTTCTCATTAGTCCATTTTACGGCTCCGCCTTGTGGTTGCCGTCCTGTCCATTTTCATCTGAAACACTCATCAGGGCAAGGTCCTTAAAACAAGCCGCAGGGGCAGAACCGAGAGAAAAGACCCCTACGGCGCCAAGCCTTGGCCCGGACTCGAAGGAATCCGGGCCATCAAAAATGGAAATCCCGCCATATGGCAGGCCTTTGTGTCAATTTAAACTCAGCCCCCCGCTTCCTGGGCCTCAAGCGCGCGCAGGATGTCCTCAGGTGTGATAGGAAACTTGGTAATCCAGACCCCGATAGCGTCGTGGACGGCCATGGTGATCGCAGGTAACTGCGCATTGCAGGACATTTCGCAAAAGCCTTTTGCTCCAAGAGGGCCGTCAGGATGCGGAACCTCGACAGTAGCATAATGGTCCTGTGCGGGCATATCCGCCGCTGTAGCCATATAGTAATCCGCCAGGTTGTCTACCGCGTTATCCATACTTGGCCAGTAGGGGTGGGCGCTCTCGGAAAGCGCCATGCCTATGCCCATGGCCGTTCCGCCATTGATTTGCTGTTTGCAGATCAACGGACTGATGGCCTTTCCGATCTCATAGGCATGGGTTATCTTGAGAACCGATACAATCCCGGTCTCCGTGTCCACTTCAATCTCCACAATGCAGGCGGCAAACGGTGCAGCCGAAAGCAGCGGCATATAGCCCGTCTTCGGATCGCTCTGCATAGGTCCTGGTGGCATATAAACGCCAAGGCCCACCAGATAACCACCCCCAAAGGTGGAGGCGCCACCGATGTCGGCCATGCCCATGGATTTTTCCGCATTGCCTTCCACCGAAACTTTATTGTCGGCAACCACCAACTGCTCCGGCGCCACCTCCAGCATGGGGGCGGCAAACTGCTTAATTTTTTCCTTCAGGTCCTCACAGGCGGAAACAACGGCATTGCCGCCTATGAACAATGCCCGACTGGCAAAAGCCCCCATGCAGAAAGGGATCACATCCGTGTCCCCGTTGGTCAGCGTGATGCACTCTATCGGAACGTCCAGGCATTCAGCTGCAATCTGAACGAACGCGGTGTTGCATCCCTGCCCGAGTTCTGCGGTACCCATCAAAAGGTCAAAGGTACCGTCCAGCTTGAGGCTGATCTGGGACTGATTGGGATCGCCGCCGCCGTAGAATCCGTTTGCGTAACCGATGGTCGAAAATCCTTTTCCTCTCTTTTTCATGCGGGTTACCTCCCTCTAGAACTCATGGCTTTGAGATGATCGGGCAGTTCAATCCCTTCCATCTCCGTGGCCTTGTTCATAGCTTCAATCAATCCAGCGGCCACTACTTTCCAGCCGGTTGGCCCGACGTCCCCATCCCGCCAAGCATTGATATAGCGGATCTCCCAGGGGTCCATATCGATGGCTTCTGCCAGCAGGTTCATCTGGATTTCCGAACAGTGGGTTGTGTTGATGTTGGCGTAGCCGCGCATGGAACTGGATACCGGCTTGTTGGTATACACCCCAAAACCCTCAAATCTTACGTGTGGCACGTCATAGGGACCGGCAGCATACAGAACCATTTTTTCCAAGGCATAACCGCCCATGACGTTGTAAGCCCCCACATCATGGATGGCCTTGATCTGATGCGCAGTAACTTGGCCGTTTTTCTTCACCCCGGATTTGTATTCGAAAATGTAAGCGCCCCGTTTGGTCGAATGAAGCATATCCTCTTTTCGGGTCAAGCGATACTTCACCGGTTTGCGGATCTTGAGGGCCATAAGGCCGGCCACATGATCACAGTGGATTTCGTTTTTACCTCCAAAACCTCCACCCACCGTACCCCCTATAAGGTGCAGTTTACTCAGAGGGAGAGATAGGATAGGGAGTAACTGCGTCAGATGAAAATGGCGGGCCTGGCTTACCGTATGAATCGTCAGCCGATCATTCCCATCAAAGTAGGCCACCGAAGCGTGCGGCTCCATGGATGCATGATCATTGACTCCATGGATATAGGTTTTCTCAACGATTTCGTCGGCCTCGGCCAAACCCTTCTCAACATCGCCTTTGAATGTCAACCGGGAATTGCCGCTATTAAATTCGACCAGGTTTCCTTCTGGGCGGACCTTGGGTGCATCCGGCTTCATGGCCTCAACGGGGTCAAAGACAGGCGTCTGCTCTTCAATTTCCAGCTTGAATTTTTCCAAAGCCTCGGTGGCTGTGTCCTCATCCACTGCGGCTACGGCTGCGATACGCTCGCCTTTGAAACGGATATTTTTTTCCACAAATACCGGTTGATCCGCAGCCCAATAGCTGTTTTGTCCGGGGATATCTTTGACGGTGATCACACCCGCAACGCCTGGCATGGCTTCAACCGATGAAACATCGAGATTGCGGATGATCCCCTTATGGACCGGGCTCTTCAACACCTTGATCGCGAGCATCCCCGGAACCTGGACATCGTCAACATAGGTCGTTTTTCCGGTTACATGACCGATACCATCGTATCTCAGGGTTTGTTTTCCAACGTATTTGGACATGTTCGTTCACTCCTTTCCTTGATTATCGGAGGCTGCCTGCACAGCCTCGATGATTTCAAGATAGGACCCACAACGGCACAAATTGCCGGAAATAGCCTCAACGATTTGCTCTCGCGTTGGCTTCGGGGTTTTTTGTAAAAGAGACTCACAGGAAATGAGCATGCCCGGCGTACAGAACCCGCATTGGGCACCCCCATGTTCGTGGAAAGAAGTCTGAAGCACGCTTAGTTTTCCATCCTTTGACATCAGAGATTCAACCGTTCTGACCTCCTTGCCCGCCACGGTCAAGGCGATCGTCAAGCAGGACCGCACGGGCTCCCCATCAAGCAGTACCGTACAGGTTCCGCAATCCCCACTGTCGCAACCCCTTTTAGGGCTCATAATGTTAAGCTGTTCCCGAAGTACGTCCAGAAGGGTGTCGGTCGGTTTTACCAGCACCTCGACCGGCTGCCCATTTACCGAAAAACCCAATTGATATCTCATGGTCACCTCCCTTATTGAAGATCCAAGCCGGCAGCTTGGGCCACTGCTCTCGCCACCAAAGCCTTCCCCGCTTGACGCCGGTACCAGGCCGTGGCACGCTGGTCGTCAATGGGGCGTGTATCTGCAATCGCCTCTTCGGCGCAGGCCCGGATCAGTTTCCCATCAAGTTTTTTTCCCAAAAGCATCTTTTCGGCTCGGGAACAACGGATCGCTGTGGGAGCCATGGAACCGATGGCGATTCTGGCCTCATGGCACCCTGAAGCATCCATATGCAGACGTACGGCCACATTGACCACAGAAAGGGTCATGGCTTTTCGACGGCCTAGCTTCAGAAACACGACCCGGCCTTTCGGTACGGGGAAATAGATCTCACGAATAAATTCAGAGGCGCCAAGAACGGTCTTCCCCGGTCCGGTGAAAAAATCCTTCACCGCCACGGTACGCTCCCCCTTGACACCTGTTAAGACCAACTCGGCGTCCATGGCCAGTAGAGGCGGCACCAAATCTGCGGCAGGGGAGGCATTGGCCAGATTGCCTCCGATTGTCCCGGAGTTTCTAACCGCGTCGCTCCCCGTAAGCCGAGCGGCCTCCGCCAAGGCACCGGCCTTTTCGTTTATCAGAGGGTCGGAAGCCAGGCGGCTGGTGGTGGTCATTGCTCCGAGCACCAACTTGCCGTTCTCCTCCTTGACCCCTTCGATCCCCAGATTTCCGATGTAAAGAAGAACGCTCGGTCTTGATTCGTAGTAGTTAATCTTTGGAACCAGGTCCGTGCCACCGGCGAGGATCGTGGCCTGGTCTCCGTATTCGGAGAGAAGCTTGACAGCCTCTTCCACCTCAGTTGGAGCAAAGTACATGGAATCCTTCATGGGCTACCTCCTTTTCTTAACGCCAAACCTCATTGGTTATTGGCTCGCGCCGTTGCTTCATTCCCTGAGAAAAGCAAAATACTTCTCTTATCCCAATTTGATCAAATGCCCTGGTGAATCCCCTTTATGGCAGCGCACTGGCTGATCAAATGAGGTGCGTTCAAAATGACCTCGACTGCGATCTCAGCCCCCCGCTTATAGATATGCTCGCAGGTGTGGTTTGGACTCTCCGGAACAAACTTCTCTCGTAACGGCCGACACTCCTTTTCGCCAAATTCTGAAATAAACCTGCGGTGAAGCTCAAATGCCAACTCGTCCACACAGGTAAGATCATCGGTCGGCGATCTACGCCCATAGAGAAAGCCGACACAAATAACCCCTGAGGCCAGCGCCCCGCAGAGATGGCCGGTCACCTCAATAGGCAAATCCTCTATGGGACGACGATCCCGCCCGGAAGCCAACTCCTCAAGTACGGCATTCAGGTTTACGCCGGGTTCTTTGCGGTGGCTCCCTCCTCCGCCGTGAAAACCGGTAACGATCCTAACCATATCCGGAGACGTAATCCCCAGGGTTTCATTGATCGCCAAAAAGGTCGATTCACTGCAGTGGAAGCCTTTTCGCCGGAATTCAACAGCCCTTCGCCCTGCTTTCTCTATTCTCTTCCTGATAACATCCTGCGTCATTTTTCGCCAACTCCGTACCGCCGCCTGCGTTGTCATAGAAGGACGATGGCGACCGATCTCTTTCAACCGTCGAATTAACCCTCAGGGCATAGCTTCAAACATACTTCTGGGTCCCTAATGTATGCTGTTTTTCTGCAAACGATTCTATCACCTTGATTCATGTTGTCAAGCAATATTTCATTTTGATAGAATATATTTTACTTAGATTGAAAACAACAAAAAATTAGGACAAAATACAGAAAATTCTTGTACGTTTAGCTTGGTAAGTTTTCAAGTTAAACGTACAATGTAGGAATTCGCTGCTATTTGATATTGTTGCCATAATTGTTTTTTCGCTCGTTTTAGGCTCAAAAAGAGTCCGAAACTCCTAGGGGTAATCGTCTGATTATTGAAACAAGGTCGATTAAAGGAACATCTGATGCACGAACCAGTATACGCATCTAGAAATTCAACAAAATTCTTCCACAGCACAAAAATTTCTTTCATAGTGAAAGTTTTCTTGACACTGCAAAAAAAGTGTGTTTTTACTGAAAATATAGTTGTCGGACCGTTAAGGGCTCGCTCAAAAATAACTTCGCAGAATTGACGCTCAGATTTGGGTCAGAT
>CAZACO010000012.1:0-19206 GCA_964483185.1 uncultured Desulfobacteraceae bacterium | reverse complement strand
TGGCCGCCAATTCGGTTGAAGAGGAGGTGACCTGGATCCCGGATCGCTGGACCTGGCCCACTAAGGCGTTGAGGTTTTCGGTCATCGTCTTGATGGAACGGAGCAGTTGGCCTGTTTCGTCCTCATCCCTGCCCCGGTCGTCAGAATCATCCGCAGCTACCAATGACCTGACAAAGGCGGCAGCCGATGAAAGATCTCCTGCAGCGATTTTTTCGGATATGGTCGTGAGTTGTATGATCCGTTGGGTGACCTTATTCCCGAAGAACAGGGCTATCCCGACGATCGGGATAAGTACAGCAAGCCCGCTTATGATCATTACCCACAGCATTTGGGACATGGAGGATTCAACCTTCTGTCTTGCATCATAGTAGTCGTCTTCATAGGCACCGGCCCCAATCACCCAGTCCCATGGTTCAAAATAGGTAATGGCGGCAACCTTCCATCTTTCCTTCTTCTCTCCGATATTCCGCCATGGATACCGTTCGAAGGCCACCTCATCCCCTTTGACCTTCGTCGCCTTGTTTACTATCGCCCGGATATAGTAATGATCCTCTGCGTCTTTCGAATCCCAGATGTTTTCACCATCCCGTTGGCCATCCTTTGAAATGATGTAGTGTCCTTTATGGTGGGCTGAGTGGCCGCCAAGAACATATACGTAGCCTGTCTTGCCAACTTTCATATTCATGATGACCCGTCGCAGACTATCAGGGATCATATCGGGTTGCCCCGTAAACAACATCCCTATGATTTGCCCGGATTTTTCGGTGATCGGTTTGAACTCGGAAATATACCACTTGTTGTTTACACAAGCCAGGCCTCTGAAAGCCTTCCCCTGAAGCACGGCTGAAATGGCAGGAACAGCAATGCCGTCATTTACGGCGGGAATGTAGCTCCCAATGGCCCGATACCCATCAGGAGTGGCCAAGGTCGTTGCTACCTGTATCATATCTCCCTTCTCATCCATACGCTGGAAGATGGCATAATTCCCCCCAAATTTTATTTTGGCTTCATCAATATAAGGTGTCGATTCATCCAATTTCTTGTTTTGTCCAAACCAGGTGACGTCATCGATGAGCATTTTGGGAAGGGACGCCTCCTTTTGTTCACCCGTAAACTGATTTACTGCGATCCATGAAACCTTTTCAGGAGACAAAGAAAATCCTCCGAGTGCCGAAAAAAATGACTCTACATCGCGGAGGTGCCGATCCACATCCTTCTGAATCATGTCACTCGTGACCTGGCAGGTATCCTTGATCGCAATAGCAATCCTTTTCATACTGTCACGTGCCAAGAGATCCAGCTCACTTTCGATTTTTTGAGTGACGCTTCTCTTTTCTATGGATGTCAAGACAAACATGACCAAGACCGGCAGCGTGGCCGCTAAGACCGGGAGGCCGATTACCTTGTGCTTGAGCATTAGTTTCATTGCGTTTCCCTTCTCACATTCCCTTAGCTTACCTTGAAGCGGGAGACCTCATCTTGGAGACCCCGGGCAGCATCGTTCAGGTATTCTGCCGCAAGATTGAATTCCCTCAGGGACTCCAACGTGTTTTGGGTTCTCAGGTTCAGTTGTTCCATGGTCTCACTAATCTGGCCTGCGCTCTGGGACTGGGCTTCCATGCCTTCATTAACGGATTCGAAACGGGGGGTCAGGGTGCGCACTCTCTTCATGATCCCGTCCAGTTGCCTGCCGATCTTGTTGATTTCATTGACCGAGGCACGAACGTCCTGCGAAAAGGTTTCCATTTCAGTGGCCCCGGCCGATACAGATACCTTCATCTGGTTCACCATATCCTCAATGTCCAGTACGGCCACAGAGGTTTGATCTGCCAACCTCCGAATTTCACTCGCCACCACGGAGAATCCAAGGCCGTACTCACCGGCTTTCTCGGCTTCGATCGCTGCGTTGAGAGAGAGGAGGTTGGTCTGATCCGCGACCTTTGTAATCGTAGATACAATAGAACCGATATTCAAGGCGTTTTCTTTGATCTCCTCAAGCTTTGAGGAAACCGATTCCGTTCCCTTCAGTACACCCTGCATCGACATTTCCATCTCTTCCAGGCCTTCCTGGCCGGACGCTGCTAAACCTGCTGTTTCAGTCGCTGCTGTTGCCACCTCATTGACCGTGTCAGCCAGACTGCTCGCGGTGGCGGAAATCTGTTTGGAGGAAACGCTGACCTGATGCGTGGATGTGGCCTGCTCGCTGATGGTAGCCTCAATCTCCCTTGACGAAGCAGCTATCTGAGTTGACGATGAGCTGACCTGGTTCCCGGAGCGCTGGACCTGACCAAACAGGGCATTGAGATTCTTGTTCATACCCTGAAATGCAGCCAATAACCGTCCGGTCTCGTCCTTGACCGAACCGCTGCTGTGCTCGATCGTGGCCAGAGATTTGGATGCTCCGATAAGATCACCGGCTGCAATTTCCTGAGCAACATCGGTTAATTTGCTGATGGGATTGCATATGCGCCTTACCATGAACAGGGCAATGAGAAGATATAGGATAACCTGCACCGAGATGACGATAAATGACGTGACCATATTGGCGCGGTTGAGCTCGTTGATATGTGCATAAAGCTCCTCGTGGGGCGCTAAAATGCCGAGCGCCGTTCCGGTTTCGGACACGGTGTAGAACAGCAGAAAACGCTTCCCATGCAGGGTCAGCAGGTTTACGATGACTTCTCCCGGCATGACGTTTTTGATCTCTTCGATTTTTTCCCCCCAGCCAAGATCTGCGATGTTTTTTAACACCTTCGACGGATCAGCAGGAAATGAAATCAACAGGCCGCTTGAAACATCGACCGCAAACGGGAGCGAGTGGGGGGTGACGGTCATCTTGGCCACCATATCCTTCAGATCGTCTAAACTGAAATCAACTGTGGAGATGCCTATCACTTTGCCCTGCGGGTCATACATCAGTCCATCGACGGTAATCATCAGGGCCTTGGTCGCTGCTTCGTCAAAATATGGATCTGTCCAATAAATCTTGAAGGGCCTTTTTTTTGACCTGTCCCAATCCTTTGGAATGGCAAGGAGATACCATCCCTGATTGTGGTAGTCATAGGCTTCAGTGTTCAGGTCCCAGGTAAAAAAGACCTGGTCTTTTTCCCTGTACGCATAAGGTCCAAAACGCCTCTTTTCTTCGAACAGGACATAAGGCTCATACCAGAGACCGCCCCCGATCGCTTTTGGGAGGTTTTTGAAATTGTTTACAAGGAATTCCTTTATCTGCTCTGTAATATCCTGTTTTGTCGCCTTGTGAATTGCAGAGAAGGCCTCCCCTGCCGTTGCAAGATCAGCCGTGTTCCTTTCCATGAGCAGCATTGCGGATTCGATTCTCTCAGCATTTTTTCCCACAAGCGCCTTGATATGGTTTTCGGTTTCGATCCGCAGGCTGTTTCCGATAACCCGGGCATTATAGATTAACACAATACAACCCAACAGGGAAGAAAGGGTGATAATGCCGACCATCAGAAGGATCTTCAGTCGTAGTGTGAAATGCATGCCCCAACCTCCGGGCCCTTGGATAGGGGATCGATGGGCGCCCCGTTAACTGACTTGAGGGCTTGTTCGGCGACAAAATGATCGCAACCCCCAAAAAGCGTATCTGCGTGTATATATAATACTATTTTAGAGGATGCAACCCTTTCAGACTGCCTTTGGGGATAGAAAAATGGGCCTGTGCGGTATCCTTTGATATTATGTTGGTGAAGCGTACCTGAGTCAGGTGTCAGGTTGGAACAGCTGAACGGACAAAATATGCGTGGACTTTCAGCGCGAAATCGCCTAAAGATTAAGAGAATCAGCTAGAAAGGCCATTATTTATGCAACGACAACAAGGTGTTCGGCAGACATACAGCCAAAACGGCAGGGCTGGATGCCACGGTGAGGTTCCAATATGGATCAGTTGAAGGAAGGGGCGATAGGATCCGAAAAGAGATCCGAGCCCCGAAAGATTATCGAGGACTATTACAGCGTGGAATTTTCAGTCAGCCCTGAACTTCCTGTCCATCAGTTCAAAGTGCGGGACATATCGCCATCGGGCATCGGTATCCTGGTAAACGAAAGCTCAGCGGTACTGGAGCACTTAGCCGTGGGCGATGTCTTAAAGATGAAATACAATCCGGCGAATCCGTCAGATTCGGCGGAATATCTGAGGACAGAGATTCGACATATTACAAAGGTAACTCAGGGCCGATTCAAGGGGCATTGTCAGGTGGGGATGCTGATCCTGGAGAGACCGGAACGCTAAGGGCTCGCATCGCCCCTTAGAGGAGCGGTCCTACAAGATGTGCTGCATTTTCTATAAACCGATGAATTGACGGGCGTTTTTCCCACTCGACCAGATCCATGATCTCAGAATTTTTGATGTATTTGGTCTGCATGGCGCGCACCCTGTCCGTAAAATCAGGGTCGTAGACAAAGAGGGAGATTTCAAAATCGAGCCACAGACTGCGCATGTCAAGATTGACCGAGCCGAATACAGAGAACTCGCGGTCCACTGTAATCGATTTGGTGTGCAGCAACCCTTTTTTGAACCCTGCGATTCGGACCCCTGCGGAGAGGAGATCATCGTAAAGCGAACGGCTGGCGTAATGAGCGAGTCGTGAATCTACCTTTGAGGGGACCACCAGGATCACCTCGACGCCCCGATGGGCCGCAGAGATAAGCGCCGTATGGATCGTATCATCCGGGACGAAATAGGGGGTGGTGATCACTAATTCCTTGCGGGCGCAGTAGATGGTGGTGAGGAGCAACTGGTGGATGGCCTCGGGCCTGAAACCCGGTCCGGAAGGAACCACCTGCACGGCTGACGGTCCCCTGGCCGGGACCGGACCCACATCGCTTGTGGCTTCAAGGGCGGCAAGACCTTCACCTGTATCCAGTTCCCAGCCTTCTATAAATATCCCCGCCAGGGCCTCGACACCGGGTCCTTCCATCCTCACCATGGCATCGATCCACTGACCCACGCCCTCGTCCTGTTTGAAAAACCGTGGATCGACCAGGTTCTGGCTGCCGGTATAGGCGATTTTCCCGTCGATAACGATGATCTTCCGGTGATTCCGCAGATCGGCGCGGGTCGTTAGGACCTGTAACAGGCCCACCGGCAGAGAGGCTGCTAATTGAACGCCGGAATCACGAAGCTGTCGGGCCGACCGGCTTTTGAGGAATGCCTTGCTTCCGATGGCGTCCACCAGCACGCGGCAGACCACGCCCCGCTTCACGGCCCGGATCAATGCCTCTGCCACCTGATCTGCCATCCCGCCCGTATGCCAGATGTAAAATTCAAGATGGCACGTGCGGCTGGCGTGATCCAGATCCGAGATAATCGACTCGAAAACGGTCTTGAAATCATCCATGAGCTGCAGTTGGTTTCCCTGCATGGACGGGAATCCCACTAGTGTATCCGCGTGGTACTGGAGGGAGGCCACCTTTTGATCGATGGTCGACCCGGCGTGCAACGTCCTTGACCGCAGTTCTCTCTGCCACTCGCTGTAGACACCATGGATGTTTTCTGCGCGCTTCAGATACTTCTTGCTCAGGCGGTTCTCCCCGATGAGGAGATAGGTGAAGGCTCCCACAAAGGGGATAGTGAAGATCACCGCAAGCCATGCCAGCGAAACGCCGACCGGAAGACGTCTCATGATGACGCGAATGGAAAGGGTGATGACGATTGCCCAGTGGGCAAGAGAGATCAGAGTGGTCGTCAATGTGACATCATGCATTACGGACGGATCACTTCCTTTCATCCAAGACGCATCCTGTTAGGGTGATACGAGAGTGCGGCCACAGCAGCCTTGCTCTTCCTTACGTGACCTTAAACCTTGACACCCCGTCTTGAAGGCCCTTTGCCGCGTCGGTCAACTGCTCGATGGCGGCGTAGGTCTCATGAAAGGATTCCAGGGTGTCATGCAACTCCTCCTCCAGGTTTGTCATGGCCAGGCTGATCGTGCGGGCATCCTTCGACTGGCCTCCCACGGCGATGTTGACTTCTTCAAACCGGGGGGAGAGGGTCTGGACCCGCTCAATTATCGAAGCCAGTTGGCCGCTGATTTTGCCGACGTCTTCGGCGCTTCTTTTCACCTCTGCAATGAACTTATCCATTTCCATGACACCCGTTGACACTGCGGTTTGCATCTCGTGTACCATCTGTTCAATGTCGAGGGTGGCAACGGCCGTTTGATCCGCGAGCCTGCGAATTTCCCTCGCCACCACGTTGAATCCTCTGCCGTATTCCCCGGCCTTTTCCGCTTCGATGGCCGCATTCAGCGACAAAAGGTTGGTCTGATCGGCCACCTTGGTGATGGTGTCCACCACATGGGTAATATTCTCCGCCTTGTCGTTAATGGACTCCAGCCGGCTCGATATGGACTTGGAGGCATCTTCCATATGGTGCATGGCCTCCTCCATGCGGGCCAGATCCTTCTGGCTTCTGCTGGCGAAACCGGCCGTCTCTTCCGACGTGGAGGCCACGTTTTTCACGGTCTCCACCAACTCGGTGGCCACCTGGGAAATCCTCTCTACCGATTTGACCACCCTGTCGGTAGAGGCCACCTGGTTGCTCATGGTGGTCTCCTGCTCCTTGGCCGTGGCGGCCAGTTCGGTGGAGGAGGAAGTCACCTGAATGCCCGAACGCTGGACCTGGCCGATGAGGGAGTTGAGATTTTGGGTCATGGAACCCAGGGCTGAAAGGAGACGACCGGTCTCATCCTTTGATCCTGCCGAAACCGTGGCCGTAAAGTCCCCTTGAGCAACCTTTCGGGCAATATTCGCGGCCTCGGTAATGGGACCGCTGATCTTCTTCGCCAGCCACACCAGAATCAGAAAAGTTGCGAACAACCCGAAGCACGAGATGAGCAGGACATTGATCAGGGTCTGCCGAATGGGGGTGGTTATTTCTTTTTCTGAGACACGCATGACGATGGTCCAATCCCCTGTTTCAATCTTGGCGCCTGAAAACATATAGGTCTGGCCGTCCAGAGGGTCGGTCCAGCGAAGGAGAAGCGGCGGTCCGGTATGGGTGTAGAAACGATCCAGGATCTTGGCGTAATCCGTCTCCGCGGCATTTCGGGTCATCATTCGTCTGGCGTCCCCCGCTTCCCGGCCCCCGGCCGTTTGTTTCTCCTTCGGCCGGAGTCGGCGAAAGCTTTCTTCAGAGACAAGTGGCATGGTTGAGCTGATGATCCGCCCCTTTCGACTGAGCAGGACAAAGGCCGCCGATGTGTAGGGCTTAAACCCCTCCAGATAGGCGTGAATGTCTGTCAAGGCCCGATCAACCCCGGCAATCCCCACGAACTTGCCATCGATTTCAATGGGAAAGGTCTGCTCTACGATCATCTTGCCTTCGTAGAAATAAGGTTCGGTGATCATATATTTTTCAGGGGCCGGGGAATGGAACTTATCCTTGCAACCCTGGTAATAGAGACTGGTTTCCATGTCAATGAGCGGGTTGAGCCGAAGTTCCCCCTTTCCCCCGTCTTCCACAAACCAGTAGGGGAGAAACCGCCCCCCCTTGTCCAACCCCTTTATCGTCTCACCGGCCTTCTCGATGAAGGCCTTATCGTTTTGGTCGGCATTGGGTTCATATCCAAAATACGACCCGGTAAACCGGGGGTGATGGAGGAGGATGTTTCGGGCATATCGGGTGGAGACCTCCCGATTTCCGAACAGGCCACTTTTTTGGGCCAGCGCCATGGCCTTGGCAACGGATACGGCCTCCAGGTTCTGCTTGTCGATCTTGTTGGCGATCTCCCGGGTATGGGCCTTGATCAGCTGTTCATTCTCTGTAATCAGGTTGTGGTACATACTCTGGGAAAAGACAGCGACAATGAGAAGGACCACCAGGGTGACGGTTATGCCGAAATAGAAGATCAGCCTGCCCTTGATACTACCGGACGATATGATTCCCGTTTTCACAATACACCTCCGCAAACACGTCGTTTTCACCGAGTCGAGGAGAATTCAGGTAAGCGTTCACAGGTTCAGGGTTTCCCACTGAAGGCGGGATTCAGGGCTAGGAAAAAGGTTCGAATTGGACCTCCGTGATGGTCGCAAGAATGCGGATATCGCAGCATTATTGCCAGGCGGAGTCTTACAAATTTTCGGGTATGTAAAAGCCGCATCAATCTTTCCGCACAGGAGGCTTTTCAAAACCCCCATGTTGACCGGGACAAAACCTTTGAACCTCTGAACCGTTGAACCCGTGAACGGTTACGAATTCAGTATGCACAGCCGGGGCATCAGGGGTAAGACCTTGCTTTTTCCGGGAAGGAGTGAGAAGGACTATAGAGAAATCCACCGGGTGAGTCAAGGGAGAAGCAGCCCCTTAAACACCAGGCCGGGCAATATTCCGAACAGGATGACAAGGGCGGCCAGACATCCGCCCCAGAGGAGGCTGAAAACAGGATGCGAAATTGGGGCCGGGGCCTGATCGGCCGCCTCCTGTGTGTAGGCATGACGCACCAGGTTGAGATAGTAATAGATGGAGATGGCGACATTGAGAGCGGCAACCACGATCAGCCAGTTGTACCCGTGATTCCATGCGGCTGTCAGGAGGAAGAGCTTTCCCATGAATCCGGCTGTAGGCGGCAACCCCACCAATGCCACTGCCCCCACTGCCAGGACAAGAGCGAGGCCGGGGGATCGCTTATAAAGGCCGTTGAGATCATCCAGTTTCAGGTTCCTGCCGTCTGCCGCCACCCGGCAGACGACCCAGAAGCAGGCGAAATTCATCAGGACATAGACAAAGATGTAGAAGGCTGCAGCAGCCGTTCCCCCGGCCGTTCCCGGTATCAGGCCTATCATCACATAGCCTGCATGGGCAATGGCCGAGTACCCCAAGAGACGCTTGACATCCGTCTGAACCAGCGCGGCCAGGTTGCCATAGGTGATGGAGAGGGCGGCAAGCACGGCTAAGATCGTGGTGATCTCCAGCCCCGGCCTCAACAGGGACGCGAATCGGATCAGGATCACCACGGCGCCGACCTTCGGCAATGTGGAGATATAGGCAGCGGTTTCATTGCTGGCGCCCTGGTAGACGTCCGGGGCCCAGAAATGAAACGGAAAGAGGGCCAACTTGAAAAACATCCCGGAAAGGAAAAGGGTCAGCCCGGTGACGGCCATGGGTGCCTCGGCCCAGGCCCACGGTTTTTGCGCCAGATCGTTCAGGTAGGTGGTGTGCTGCGCGGCCAGAATCAATGAAAAACCGAACAGGCCGATGGCCGTTGCTGCGGCCCCGAAGAAGACGTACTTGACAGCGGCCTCGGCTGCCCCTTTGTCCTCAGATCTGAGGGGCACCAGAGGGAACAGGCTGAAGGAGGCCAGTTCCAGGGCCAGATAGATGCTGATCAATTCCACTGTTGAGGAGAGGAGCATGAGCCCCCAGGCCGAAAGGGCCATGAACATGAAGTAATCCGTCTGCTTGTCCTTCTCCAAGGTCGGCTGCCGGACGGCGTTGAGGACCGCTATGGCAAAGCCGCAAGCAATGGCCATCTTGAAGAATTGTGAGACAGGGTCCACACGGTAAGAGCCGGAAAAGATGACGCCTCGCGCGTCCAATGACGTTAGCGAGAGTAATATCCCGGCCCCTGCACCCCACGGCAGCCATTTTTCCACCCCCGGCATCCAGGGCCTCCCGGCAATGCCCTGAATGAAGAGGGCTGCTACCAGCAGCAGTTGGTAGAGCTCGGGCACGATGATTTCAGGTTCAAACGCCACGGTCACGGCCCCTCCCCTCTACTGAATGTGCGGCCTGCCGGTTCCTTCAACAGGAGGACCGGTTTCGGGGCTGCGGAGATCCCTGTGACCGGGCCCTGTCCCTTAAACTCACCCGCCAGGTGGTCCAGCGTCGGGTTCATGACCTTGAAAAAGAGGGCGGGGGCGAGACCGATGTAGAGTACCAGGAATGCGAGAGGAAGGAGACAGGACCATTCTCTGAAACAGAGGTCCTTCCATCCTTTCAGGGCGGACGGCTCCCCCCAGGCCATCCTCTGAGTGGGTCGCAGCATGTAAGCAGCGGCCAAGAGGGCCCCCGGCACTGCCAGGGCACCGATCCAGATCCCCCTTTCAAAGGCGCCCACAAGGACCAGAAATTCGCCGACAAAATTGTTGGTGCCGGGAAAGGCAAAGCCGGCGAAGGCCATCAAGCCCCAGAAGCCGATGAAGGCCGGAAGGCCTTTGGCAAGTCCGAGGTTTTCAGCCAGTTCGCTGCTGTTGCTCCGTTCATACAGGGCGCCGGCCAATACAAAGAGTCCGGCCGTTGTAATGCCGTGGCTGACCATCTGAAAGATCGCTCCCTGGAACCCGCGCATGCTGAAGAGGAAGATGCCCAGGGTGACAAAACCCATATGTGCCAGGGATGAATAGGCGATGATTTTTTTGATGTCGGACTGGCCGAACGCCACGACCCCCCCGTACAGGATAGATGCAATGGACATGGCGATCATCATCGGGGCGAAAAACTGGGATGCTGCCGGGGTCAGGGGGAGGCAGAAGCGAAGAAATCCGTAGGCCCCCATCTTGGCGAGGACGCACGAGAGGAGCACGCTTCCAGCCGTAGGGGCCTCGGAATAGGCGGCCGGGAGCCAGGTATGAAACGGGAACATGGGGATCTTGACGGCAAAGGCGAGGGCCATGACCAGGAAGGTCCATAACTGGAAATCGAAAGGGAAGTCCTGCCTTATCAGGTCAGGGATGGAAAAGGTGCTGCCGGCGATTCTGAAGGCGACGACGGCCACGAACAGGAGGGCGCTACCGGCCAGGGTGTAGAGGATAAACTTCAGCGATGCGTACTGCCGGTCAGGCCCGCCCCACACCGCGATGATCAGGTAGATCGGTATGAGGAGGGCTTCCCACGACAGGAAAAAGAGGACCAGATCGAGTGCCGAAAAGACCCCCACGCAGACCGATGAAAGGAACAGGATACAGAAATGGAACTCCTTGACCCTCTTCTGGATGGAAGACCATGAACAGAGCACGCATAAGGGGATGAGGATGAGGGTCAAGCCCACCATCAGAACGCTGATCCCGTCCAGTCCCACAAAATACTCAAGGCCCCACCCCGGTACCCAGGCGATACGTTCCACAAACTGGAAGCCGGGGGTGTCTAACCTGAACCTCAACAGGGGGAAGGCCAGGGCCAGTTCCACGAGGGATACGGCCAGGGCGTAGATCCGCGTAACATGGGGGCTTCTTATAAAGAAAAGCCCCACGCACGAAAAAAGGGGAAAGAATATCAAGCCGGTTATGACCGGAAAATCCGTAGTCATCATGGTATCACCCGAACCAGATCAGGGCGAAGAGGCCCAGGGCCAGGACTATCATCAGGGCCAGCATCTCCTGCAGCCGGCCGGTCTGCATCCGGGCCGAGATGTTGCCGAGGCCCAGAACCGATCGGCCCGTGGCATCCACGGCCTTGTCGATCCCTGATGTGTCAAACCACCCGGCGCCCCGGGCCGTCCCGGCTGCGGCCCGAAGGATTACGGTCCGGTAGAGGTCGGTCCAGATGCCGTCCATCCATGCCAGGGGTCCGGACAGGAGTCCCATCACCCCCCGGCCCACGACCCGGTAGAGGAGATCAAAATCAGGAAGGCGCCGGGTCCCGGGGGTCAGGGCCCTCCGCACAAAGATGAACACCAGACAGATGAAACCCAGGAACAGAAATGCCCCGACGATTTTCCAGAGGGTAAAGGGGTCCTCTGTCACAGGGACAGGCAGTCGCCGATAAAGGAGTTGGGGGAAGATCCCCTGGAGGATGCAGCACAGGCCGGCCAGGACCATGGCCGCGGTCATGTTCAGGGGCAGCGTATCCTGCTTCTCCCTTTTTTGCGGCCTTTTTGACCAGAAGGCAAAGTAAGGGAGCCGCAGCCCCACCGCCATAAACGTGCCTGCCATGGCAAGGGCGAGGGCCATGAATGGAATCGGATTTTCCTGCCAGGCCGCCTCAAGGATAAAAGGTATGGCGACAAAACCGCTCAAAAAGGGGATGGCAGACATGGAAAGGCCGCCCACCAGGGTACAGACCAGGATAAAGGGGACCTTGTGCCCCAGACCGCCCAGGCTGGACAGATGCTCGTCCTTCACCACATGCATCAGGCATCCGGTGGCCATAAAGAGGAGCGCGTTGTAGAAGGTATGGGCATAGGCCAGGGCCATGGCGCCGTCCAGTCCCATTTTTGTATCCATGCCGATTCCTGCCAGCATGAATCCCCCCTGGGAGACCATCAGATAGGCCAGTATCCTTCGAATACGGTTAACGGTAAGGGCATAAAAGGCGCCGTAGACCGCCATGATAACGCCCAGAATGACCAGGGCATCAAGACCCACGAAACATCGGGCCAGGGCATAGACGGCCGTCTTTGTGGTAAATACCGAGAGGAACACGGCCCCCGGAACCGTGGCCTCGGGATAGGCATCGGTCAACCAGGCGTGAAGGGGAACCACGGCCCCGTTGATACAGAAAGCCGCTAAAATCAGCCAGTCAAAGTGCCACATCATATCGGCATCGGCGGGACTGAAGACAAAGGTCCCCGTGGCCCGTTGCCTCAGGAGGATGCCGGCAAGGAGGAGGACGCTGCTCAACAGAAGGAGGAGCATGTACCGGAAACCGGCCAGGGCGGATCGGGGCCTTCGGCTGAGCCAGATGAGGAAGGCCGATGAGACGGTCATGACCTGCCAGAAGATATAGAGGGTCCAGTAATCACCGGCAAGGATGCAGCCGAGGGAGGCCCCCACATAGAACAGGGATGCCGCGTGATGGGCCTTTTCACGGACATGGAAGGCAAAGAGGGTGCAGATAAGGGCCATCAGAGAGAAGAGGACCACAAAGGAGAGGGACAGGGGATCCACCCTTCCCAGGACAAGTTTCTGGCCCACATAGGGGAGGGCCCAGTAACTCCCCAACGTCATCCGAGACGCCAGAAAAATGGCGTAGAGGGGCGGCACAAAGAGGAGCCATCGCCAGAAACGGCCTCGGAAAAAGGGGAGGATGAGCGCCAGGAGAAAAAATCCCGTGGCCGGGTGAAGGAAGCTGTCTAAATAGGCCACGGTTTTTTATCTCCGAAAGCGGTCATTGCGAACTCCAGCCCGGAACGGGCATTTACCAGAATCTTCCATAGGCATCCACAAAACCCACAAAGGTCTCAGGGTAAAACCCGATCAGGATGGAGAGCACGGCGATCATAAACATGGGGATCACCATGGTCCGAGGGGCTTCGGCATATAGTTCCATATCTACCCCCTTGGCTGGCGGAAGGAAGAACCCTCGAATAACGATCGGGCCAAAATAGGCCATGTTCAACAGGACACTGACCAGGATCACCAGCATCGGGATGGTTTGCCTCGCATCCGTGGCCCCGGTGATCAGATAAAACTTGCTCAAAAAGCCGCTGGCAGGGGCCAGCCCGATAAAGGAGAGGGTGGCCAGGGCAAAGGCCCCGAAGGTCCAGGGCATGCGACGACCCAGACCGTCCATGAGGCTTATTTTTTTGGATCCCGTCACCACGATGATGCACCCCGCGGCAAAAAAGAGGGTGATCTTTGGAAAGGCATCGTGGGCAATGGCCGAGATCCCCCCTTCCACGCCTCCCTGAGACAGCATGGCCACCCCCATGACGATGTAGGAGAGATGGCTCACCGTGGAATAGGCGATTCGGGCCTTGATGTCGTCCTTGGTCAGGGCGATGAGGGCCGCTGCGATGATGGTGAATCCGGCCACGTAGACGGTGGGGGTTCCGAGGCCCAGTCGGGCCAGGGAGTCCAGGCCGAAGCAGGAGAGCATGATCCTGCATACGGAAAACGCACCGGCCTTGACCACGGCCACGGCGTGCAACAGGCCGGAGACAGGGGTCGGCGCCACCATGGCCGAGGGGAGCCAGCCGTGCAGCGGCATCATGGCAGTCTTGGTCAGGCCGGCCAGAAAGAGCACATAGACGGCAATCACAAGGGCCGGATCGGCGTCTGCCGGAAAGATGCCTTTATGAATATCGCCCAGCTGGAAGTCCAGGGTTCCGCAAAGGACATAGGTGAGGATCATGGCCGGAAGGAGAAAGAGCTTGGAGGTCCCCAACAGGTATACCAGATATTTCTTGCCGGCCTCAAAGGCCTCTTTGTTCTGGTAGTGGGCCACCAGGGGATAGGTAAACAGGGTAATGATCTCGTAGAAGAGGTAGAGGGTGAAGACGTTCCCCGCAAAAGAGACGCCCTGGGCCCCGAATATGGCCACGCTGAAGCAGATATAGTAGCGGGTCTGGGCGTGTTCCTTGAGGGTCCGCATATAGCCGATGTTGTAACTGGTGGTCAGAATCCAGAGAAAGGATGCGATGAGGGCAAAGACCATGCTGAGGCCGTCCGCGCAGAAACTCACTTTCACCCCCGGCAGGATCGTAAACAGGGTGAAGGAATAGATATGGCCCTTCAGGATGGCCGGGGCCATGGAGACGACGGCCAGAAACGTGAGGGAGGCCAGCACAAAGGAGACCGCTTCCCGGCGGTTTTGATCCCGGGCCATCAGCCGAATGAGAAAGGGTGAGGCAAATGTAACGGCCACCGGTATGAGAGGGCGTACACTGGTAATGATGTCAGGAGCCGGGGCCATGTCCTATCCCTTCATCTCGGAGATATCTCCGGCCTGTGAGGTGTTGAAGCGTTTGACCACGATCAGGACGATGGCCAGGATCAGGGTCGCCTCGGCCGCGGCAAGCCCCATGACAAAGAGGGCGCCCAGTTGGCCCGCAATCGCGTCCCCTTCGGTGAGCTGGGCTGCCGCCACAATGGAAAGCCCGGCCCCGTTGATCATCAATTCCAGGGCAATGAGCATGCCCACCAGGGTCTTGCGCCACACCAATCCAAAGATCCCGGCGCACAAAAGAAACAGGCCCACCAGTTGGAACAGCGTGAGATCGGTCATTTTCCCCCCCGTTTCCGCCAGGCGACCAGTACCGCGCCGGCCATGGCCACAAAAAGGACCACGGAAATCAACTCAAAGGGGAGGAGGTGGGGCCCTAACATCCCTTTACCGAGACGGACGGCGCCCACATTTACGGGCGTATCCAGGCTTCTTTCCGGATGTTTGACGATAATGACTGAGAGGATCACCACCGGCGCCAGCAGGCATGCCAGCGCATTGACCGCCTTGCGGAGGGAAACAGGACCGGCCTCATCACCTTCGGCAGTGGCCCTTGCGAGCATGATGGCAAAAAAGATGAGCACGCTGATGCCCCCCACATAGATGAGGATCTGCATAAAGGCGATAAAGGGCGCCGCCAACAACAGATACATGCCCGCAACGGCGATCATAACGGCAATAAGGCCTATGAGGGCGCGGACCAGGCTTTTCGCGGTTACGGCCATGATGGAACCTACGCATATGATGAGGGCGTAGAAAGCAAAAGCGGTCTTAGCCAGAATTTCCATGAGTTGTAAATCAAGAGTGACTAAAGTTAAAAGTGACTAAAGTGCCTAAAGTTATGGATGGCACTATCTATCCAGAGCCCTGCATGTGTCACTGAATTTTTCAAGCAGGTCAAAGATGAACGCGTTTTTGTCGGTGCTGGCGGAATAGGGGTTTCCCGAAAACCGGATGGCCCCTTCGGGGCAGTTTTCCGCGCACAGGCCACACTGGCAGCACACGGTATAGTCATAGGTGAATTCTTCAGGACCTTTGGGGGCCTTTTGGGCCGTCGCCGTTTCGTCCACAGCCCCCTCCCGGGGTTTCGGCGACTTTTTTCTGACCACTGAAATGGCCCCCGTGGGGCAGGTGGAGGCGCAGGTCATGCACGCAATGCACAGGGGTCGGGTCGCATCCTCCGGGTTTGGGGAAAGTTCAATAGGTCCCCGGAAAGTTTCCAGGTTGTCCACGCCAACCCTTGGGTAGTGGACGGTCACCTGTCTTGAAAAAAAATAGGCCCCGGTGACCTTGAGCCCCACAATCAGGCTCCACAGCCCGGCAACATCATCCCATATCTGTTTCAGAGGACCCGTCATCGGCTTTCTTTTGGCTGGTCAATGGTCAATAGTCATTTGCCCTTCGGGCGTCATTCGATGCTCATTCGGTAGTCATTCGGTTGTTTTTCAATGTTGATGCATTGGCAAAAAATCAAAATCTCGCGCGCAAAGCCCGCAAAGCTAACTTATTCATATTGAACGGTTTTTTCTTGGCGTTCTTGGCGTCTTTGCGAGAAAATATACTTTTTACGGGACCATCAATATTCAATTCTCAATCCAAAGGTGTTTCACTCATCACGCATCACGTTTCACTCATGACGCTTTTCATTTCACGCCATGGCGTGATTGGACGTTCGATGTTCGATCCACCGAAGGCGGACAAGTGCTTGCTCGCCTCTGGCGAGTTCGACGTTCATCTTTTGCCCATCCAGCATCCAGCATCCAGCATCCAGTATCGAGCCTCCGGCATCCAGTATCCAGCTACAGACATCAGCTCAGCTTCATCACCAGGGCCGTCACCATCAGGTTAATCAGCGCCAGCGGCAGCAGCCATTTCCAGTTGAGATTGAGCAACTGGTCAAAGCGGAGGCGGGGAAACGTCCAGCGAAACCACATCATGACCAGCAGAAGCACGTACATCTTGGCCAGAAACCACCAGAAACCGGGTAGAAAGGGCCCCTGCCAGCCCCCCAGAAAGAGGGCCGTGCCAACACTGCAGACCACGATCATATTGGTGTATTCGGCCAGGAAAAAGAGGCCGAACCCCATACCCGAGTATTCGGTATGGAAACCGGCGGTCAGTTCGCTTTCCGCCTCGGGCAGGTCAAAGGGGTTGCGGTTGGTCTCGGCCACCGCACAGACAAAGAAGATGAAAAAGGCCAGGGGCTGGATTGCTACATTCCAGTGCCATGGGTACGGCCCCTGACGCGCCACCATTTCGGACAGGTTCAAGGTGCCATTGGTAAAGGTCACGGCCAGGACCGCCAGCAGGAGGGGGATTTCATACCCCACGGCCTGGGCCACGGATCGGGCCGCCCCTAAAATGGCCCATTTGTTGTTGGAACCCCACCCGGCCAGGCAGAGGGCAAGGACGTTGACCCCTGAAAAGGCGAGAATCAACAAGAGTCCCAGGTTCACCTCCAATCCGGTGAAGGTCGGTCCGAAGGGGATGGGGAGCAGCAACAGTAACGCCGGTGCAAAGGCCGCGATGGGCGCCAGCCAGAACAGAACGGGATCTGCACCGTCAGGCTTAAAGGGCTGTTTTCCGAGGAGTTTAACGGCGTCCGCAACGGTTTGAAGCATGCCGTGAGGGCCCACCTCAAAGGGACCCGGCCGGCGGTGAACATGGCCTGCCACCTTCCGCTCCAGGTAGACCAGGAAGATCACGCTGGCGGCCACAAACAGGGCCGTAGCCACCACCGCAATGATCATCCGTATCAACTGAATTTCATCAAAGGACATGCCGTATCTCTTACTTTTTGATAAGTTCCTCTCTTATACGAGCCGAAAAGGATCATTCAGGTGATTAAACGGAACAATCAAAACATCCGTTCTTTTTTGACTTTCGTCACCACCATAAATAAGCCCCGTGCCTTTGGGAACGTGTTCTGAAAATATTTTTACAAAGGTGTATTTTGCAAGTTCAACTTTCAAAATGTTCCCATTTTCTGAAATCCAGCTCCAAAACAGCGGGGCACCTATTAGAAAATGTCCTTTCAAGGGTTATGCTGACAATGTCCAACTTACATATTCGAAACACTGTTCGCATTCATGAAAAAAATGTCAATCTTAATGATTACGCTCGGCTTGAGTATCCGCCAACGCTAACCCTAACGCGCAAGTGGAAGCCGCGCCCGCGGCTTCCACTTGTCACGTTCAGGTTCATGTTCGGCTGCCTCTCAGTGCACTCTCACGCCACGTCCCCATGGTTGCAAGATCCTCATACTGGCCGGATTACCTTTGTGACTATTGAGCCGATCATCGCGAGCAACATGCTGAGAAGGTTACCGACCAAGAAGTATGTGTTGGAGATCTCCGAGCCTTTTTCTTCGTGGAGACGTGTACCCAATTTCATCGCGCCAAAGGCGATGAGCATCTGGGGATAGCCGTGAATAAGCGCTGTGAACAACACAAGCCGTTCAAGTATGCCTTTGAGGATCGCTTTAAGGTCCCACGCCTTTCCTCCTGTGGGACCCAGATAGTGGTTCAACACCGGAAACACGATCAACGCCACGACTTCCTGACAGATAAAGACAATTGACGCTGGAATGTACTGCAAAGTTGTATCTCCTTCTGATTTCTACTGTCCCAAATCCATTATTGCTTCCTTCAAAGCTCGGTACTCCTCAATCAGGAGATGCTTACGGCGTTTCCATATCTGGGTTCTGTTCTTACAATGCTTGACACCGACTTCCTCGTTGTGGGGGTTGGCGAGCATGTCGAGAATCAGGAGCCCATCTCCCCTATCCCACCTGCCGGTCAGCCCATCAAGAACCAGAAATAACCGGTTGAGTTGGTTCATGGTGTAGACGTCCGTGAGGTCAAAGCGGAACCGTGGCTCGCCCCTGCGCTTGTCTGTTAGGATCTCTCTAGCTTTTGTCAGGCCGGCCCCCATCATAGCATGCGCTTTTAACCGGTTGACGGGTGTGTCAATTTCACCATGAACAGCAACGTACCTGATCTTGAACGTCAATCCTCTGCGAAAGACCGTTTCTTCCATATAGAACATGGCTTCGATCAATGCGCGGAGAGAAGTGGCTACACCCTGGAATTCGTCCCCGAGCGTGACCGTGTAGGGCGAAATGATGCCATGTTCAAGCTTTTCGTTGCACAAGGAAACGAGACCCATGAATTCCTTGCGAAGTTGTCGTGCGTCGTAATTGCTGCTTCCTATGACATCGCCCATCAGGATGTACCGCCGAGCCATAAACACCCCCTTACGCTGGAGCCAAAGAAGTGGATGGCGTGTATCAGATCTTCTGATACACGCTAATATGTTTCATGAATAATGAAACATAATTATTGACGGCTGTCAAGTGATATCACCCATCAGGATGTATCGCCGAACCATAGACATCCTCATGTCCTCATGGGTAGAAATTAAGTGACTGGACTTTCGCATCATCAGTAATGAAACATGCCGAATTGTTTCATTTATTATGAATCAGAATGATTCCCTGTCATCGGGAATGTTCATTCTCATGATGCCGAATCGCGGCGCTGACCCGCGAGCACGGCGGATGGGAGCAGGCCGTAGGCCTGAGC
>CAZACO010000011.1:0-19215 GCA_964483185.1 uncultured Desulfobacteraceae bacterium | reverse complement strand
GCCATCTTGTCATTCCTAAGATCAATGCCCTGATCCTTCCTGAATTCATCCGCTAAGTACTCTATGATCCTCAGGTCAAAATCCTCACCGCCCAGATGGGTATCGCCGTTGGTTGACTTGACCTCGAAAACCCCTTCGCCGATCTCCAACACAGAGATGTCAAATGTCCCGCCGCCCAAGTCAAATACAGCGATCTTCTTGTCACCCTTTTTGTCCACGCCAAAGGCCAGCGACGCGGCAGTAGGCTCGTTGATAATCCGTTCCACATTCAGGCCTGCGATGCGCCCGGCATCCTTGGTAGCCTGTCTCTGGCTGTCATTAAAATATGCCGGGACGGTAATTACGGCGTCTGTGACCTTCTCCCCGAGATACTCCTCTGCGGTCTCTTTCATCTTTGTGAGAATCATTGCAGATATCTCTGCAGGGCTGTAATCTTTCCCCTTGATGGAGACATGGGCATCGCCATTGGATGCCTGGCTGATTTTGTAAGGGAGCACCTTGATATCTCTACTCACTTCGGGTGAGGCGTACTTTCTTCCGATCAGCCGTTTAACCGCAAAAACCGTATTTTCCGGGTTGGTGACCGCCTGCCTCTTGGCTGTCTGGCCAACCAGCCTCTCGCCGCTGTCGGTAAAGGCTACAATAGAGGGCGTGGTTCTGCTTCCCTCTACGTTGGCAATTACCACAGAATCACCGCCTTCCATAACGGCAACACACGAGTTGGTTGTTCCGAGATCAATCCCTATTGTTTTTCCCATACTTATTGCCTCCTAATATCTGAAAATCTTTTCGAAGTATAAATTATATATGTGGTATGCAATGCATCCCGTTAGACGATTGCGCGATCCTCATGTCCTGTTACGCGGTCTTCTTGCTGACAATCACCATGGATGGCCGGATGAGCCTCTCGTTAAGTATATAACCCTTTTGAAGGTCCTTGATTACGGTTCCCGGTTCCACTCGGTCATCTACCATTTCTGAAACCGCCTCGTGAAAATTTGGGTCAAACGGCTCACCGACGGCTTCAACCGTTTCAACCCCCGCCTTTTGCAGGACATCCATGAGCCCCTTCAGTGTCAGGTCAACGCCCTCCATGAGAGCCTCGATCGACGTCTCATTTTGCGAATGGGCGATGGCCTTCTCGAGATTGTCCGCCACTGGAAGCAGTTGTTTGATCAACGATTCATTGGCAAATTTGATCAAGCCCTGCTGCTCTTTCTGGTATCGTTTTTTCAGATTATCGATTTCTGCCTGAGAGCGAAGGTAGAGATCATGATTTTTATCTGAAGCCGCCTCTGCCTCTTCGATCTTTTCGACAAGTTCAGCCTTTGTCATCTTTGTTAAAGGGATGGCTTCTTTTTCGTGATCTTGAGACCCGGCCGTTTTCTGGAGATCTTCTTCTGGCTCCACGGCAGCAGTTTTCATTTGTTCATCCCTTATCTTGACCTTATCCATGACACTGACCACTTCTGACTCCTGTCACATCGGAATTGATGTCGTTCGCCCTAAAAATTTGGTAAGTTGATATAAGAATAAAACGACGCAGGCTGATTTCATCCCGCCAGACCCGGCCTGTTTTTCGACTCTAATGACGCAACCGCACGACGATTCGACGATATCGGCATTATGACACTAAGCGACATAGTAAGCATCGGAAAAAGCTTTGTCAAGTTAGGCCCGGGCAACTTTTCTATGCCAAAAGGAGCTTGTTTTTGTTTAGAAAAAGCCAAGAAAGGACACCTCTGTAAAAAGGCCATTTTACATGGATTCCGTCCCGCGGTTCGCGGTATCGGTGTTTAAAGATTAGGAATTATTGTAACCCGTTAGGCAAAGGGCATGACGCTGCATCCCGATCTTTGCGCATTTTACGAGACAATCAGAAACAGATATTATGAAATGGCGGCGCAAGAAAGGACGGTCAATCATACGCCTTGACGGCCCGATCACGTCTATTGACTCACGCTTTCCGGCCTCATTATTTCTCTCAGGTCATTCAGCAGGCGGGGGGCGTACGTTCTGGTGAGACGACGCGTGTCAGTGTCGTCCAATCCGGTGGGCTTGATAAAGAGGCCGTCCGCATCCTCTCTGAACATGGCAACGGCATCACTGATCAGCGATTTTCTGGTATAAAAAACCGCCGGGGTCCCGGGGTAATGAAGCCGTGCCTGCAGGAGGTTGGATAGGCCGTACTTCCTGTTCTGACCGATCCGGTTACAGACATCCTCGAACAGTGTCCTCCAGCAATCCACAATGCTAAAGAACCTTTTAAGGTATTCGTTGTGAAGATCTCCCTCAAAACGGTCCAGTCCCGCATAGACATGATCCAGGGTCGGGAAATCGGCCACCTTTCTTTTGAGTTCCTCTTTCGACGTCAGCGATGGTTCAAGGACATCCTTGTCCTGACCCCACAGGTCAAGGAGAAACAGGGCGGGGATCCTGGCATCCAACCGATCCACAGCCTCATCAAAGGTGTAGGCCTGAACAAATTCGACATCAGGGGCCGAAGGGGCGATCTCATATTGAACAAGGTCATGCTCAAATTTGGAGTCGTCAATAAAGCAGATGATCGGCTTCATGGTTTCCTTTCAACAGGGCTGATTAAATGCCTTTTCCTGTCAATCGCTCTAACGCGTCTAAATATTTTTCTCTCGTTTTTTTGACAATTTCTTCAGGCAGCCTGGGCGGCGGCGGTTGTTTCGGCCAGTTGATCCCGATCAAATAATCCCTCAGGAACTGCTTGTCGAAGCTTTTCTGGGGCCCTCCCGGACGATAATCGGCCATTGGCCAGAATCTGGATGAATCGGGTGTCAACACCTCATCGATCAGGATCAAGCGGTCGTCCTTCATGCCAAACTCAAATTTGGTATCGGCCACAATAATCCCTCTTTCTGCTGCCAAATCCCTTCCGAATTCATAAATGTGGAGGCTGATTCGCCGGACCTCCTCCGCAATCTCCTTGCCCAAGATCTCTACTGCCTTGTCAAAGCTGATATTCTCATCATGCATGCCATCCTGGGCCTTGGTGGAAGGGGTGAAAATAGGCGCAGGCAGCTTGTCTGACTCGCGCAGCCCTTTTGGAAGCGGGATCCCGCAGACACCCCCTTTCAAGAGATATTCCTGCCACCCCGAACCGGAGAGATACCCTCTGACAATACATTCTACCGGAAGGGGCTTTGTTTTCTGGACAAGCATGCTCCGCCCCTCCAATTGGGAGGCGTATTTCCGGCAAACCTCGGGATAGTCAGAGGGTTCACTGCTTATCAGATGATTTTCGATAACAGACGCCAACTCCCTGAACCAGAAGAGAGATATGGCTGTGAGTATCCGGCCCTTATCGGGAATCGGATCATCCATTACCACATCAAAGGCCGACATGCGATCGCTCGCAACAATCAGCAGCTTTTCCTCAACCTCATAAACATCTCTGACCTTTCCCCGCTTTAGGAGCCGGATATCTTCAAAATCGCTTTTTGTTAAGACGTCTGTCGTCATAAGTCATCTCCTTCAATTGGCGGTTGGATATTTGTAGAATCGCCTCACTCGCTAAATCCCGCAATATCCCCAATCCCTCATCTTCAATCTTCAATTTGACCGGTTCAGGCTATCCAGGTATTCCCGGTAATATTTAAGGACAGTATTTCGGAAGGTAACCGTCTCGGCGTAGGGAGGCACCCCTCTATACTGTTTGACTCGATGCGGTCCGGCATTATAAGAGGCCAATGCCAAGCTGATATCGCCCTTCTGTGCCCTCATGAGATCTGAAAAATATTTATATCCATACGCCATCGCCTCGCATGGATTCAGACGATCATCCTGGTTTTTCTCTAACAATTCCTTTTTGTATCGCACGAAGAGCTTGGACCGTTTTCGGCCACAACTCAAGGACTCCTGCATGAACTCCCTGGCAAGCCCGGCCTGTTTTGTCATATTTGCCGGGGTCATTTCCGAGAGAAGGGCGATGGCCCTCTGCCGAAGATTTCGTTCACGCCTCATGAGAGATACGGCTTCTTCGAAATAGGACGGCATGTAGATCTTTTTCATCCCCAGGCCTTTCCCCGTCGTTGGCATAATCTGGGTCAGACCTGCAGCCCCTACATAGGAAATGGCACGGGGATCAAAATTGGATTCTCTCCTCATCAGGGCGATAAACAGGAGCGGGTCTACCGGATATCCGGTCCTTTTTTGGCTGTCAAGGCACTTTTCAATAAGCGCCGTAAAGGGAAGCCCTTCCTTTTGTACAACGTTTTTCCATGAAGGCCCTGCATGTATCCCCCTGTGCCAATCCTGTTTTCCAAGGTCAAAGCGTTTCTTATCTATGCCCGATCCCTTTTGTTGAAACTCGGAAAAGACGTAATTTACAAACCTCACATTTTCAGGTGTCAGAGAAGGGCTGTTTTCGGGTAATCCCTGACATCTGTTGTAAAAGATGCCCAACCCATCTCTCAAATTGAAAGAGGCCTTTTCCAGGCTCTCTTTCAACAGGCGGTCTAAGACCGCGGAACAGGCGTTTTTATTCAACCTGTCATCTGCCTCGGGCGTCAGCTTGTACCGGTAAGCTGCAAAATATTTTCGGGCAGATGCAAGGGCTTCTTTGCTGCCCAGGGCCGATTCACCTGCCTGTTTCGCGTGTTCGCCAGCAAACCTCTCCTCCTCTTGGCTTGTCAATGCCGAAACGGCTTGGGTAAACAGCCGGTCCGCCTCGGCGTTGAGGGCCTTGGCCTCTAGGTAGTCCTGATTGATCGGCGCCTTGAGGCCAAAAGAGCGGGCGATCTCCGGTCTGATGAGCAGGATACCGGCCGCGCCATCATAGGACCCGTCCGACAGGCTCTCGTTGTAGCTCTTAAGGTTGTAGTCGATGATGCTCTGCCGAAGGAGGGAAGGGTCTGCCGAGGCCATCGGCATAAACCCCAAACAGGAGATGGCCGTAGCTGCAGCAAAAAAGAAAAAGAACGCTGTTGGAATCAATTTTCTCTTGAATACCATACGCCACCTGACATCTTCTATTCACATTTTGCAAGAAACTGCCAAAAATACTACAATATCTTTTTATAGAATGCAAGCCGCATGCTGCTGAACAATCGGGAGCCCCGTCCCTTCAGGAGGACAGCGCTTTTTATTTTCCTCTCTTTGCGATCTTTGTGTTAAGAATACGATTGACCCAGACACAATACACACTCGCAAAGAGCAGTATCTGTTGAGCTTTTGCGAGGATATCAATGGTTCGGATCATACCTTGGCAGAGAAGATAAAAGACGTGAGGTTTGTAGCGGATTCCATGGTGGGCAGGTTGGCTAAATGGCTCAGGGTGCTGGGGTATGACACCCATTATCAGACCTGCTACCCACCGGACGCCATGAAGACGCTTTTGAGCGAGGGTAGAGTACTGCTGACCCGGCACAGGAAGCGGGCTGAAAGGTCAGGCAAGAGGGCTGTGCTGGTCCGCGGCAATCATGTGGACGAGCAATTGACCGGCTTGACGCGGAAACTCCATATGGAACCTGTGCGCTCAGCCTGGTTCACCAGATGCCTCATATGCAACACCCTTTTGAAACAGGCGCGTGAAAACGAGGCCCGGGAAAAGATCCCTGAGTATGTCTTTTATCAAAACATGGCTCAGATTCGCTTCTGTCCTTCGTGTGGCAGGTACTTCTGGCCGGGGAGCCACCGGGTAAGGATGGAAAACCAGCTCAAAGAATGGGGGTTTTCCTTTGATCCTTAGGGCTCGGGGAGACCTTTGAAAAATGCTTAATTTTGGTCAAGATCAAGGAAGGCGATGATTTTAACCACAGGAATCCCGCTTCAGCGGGATCAAATATTTCGAGGATTAATCCCGCCCCGGCGGGAGAGCCTGACGTCCCGCCGCCGGCGGGAGGCAAAAGGGGGCGTTTTTCAAAGGTCTCCCGGGAGCCGATTTGAGAAACAGTTCACCCTATGGGCAAAAAACGGCTCTCCTGCCCGCAAGAAATTAAGCACCCGACAAGAAATAACTCCAGAAAAACGTTTTACTTCTTCTTGGCCGCTGCCTTTGGTTTCCTAGCGGTTTTTTTCTTGGCTGCAGGTTTTTTCGCCTTGGCGGCCGCGGCCGGTTTTTTCTTGGCTGCCGGCTTTTTCGTTTTGACCTTTGCGGCCTTTTCTGCGGCCTTGGCCTTGTTATGAGCCGTCTCTAACTTTTTGATCGATCCCTTTGCCGCTGCCACTTCTTTGTTAAGTCGTGCCAGTTTTTTCTTCGCGAGCCGCAATCTAAGCTGAATTTGTTTGACAGTTGCCATGCCCTCTCCTTTAGTTTATGGTTAATGATATAGATTCTGAGGGTGAATAATATATGCAAAGCTGACATAAGTCAAGAAAATATATTAATTCCATGAGAAATTAATACTAATTAGAATATCCAGCCCCACCCTGTATAGGAGAGAAGGCTTTCGCCTAACAGGGCACACATCATAATCAGGGTGACCTCCACCATTTCATTGGCCGTTCCAAGCAGATCTCCGGTGATCCCCCCGAATTGATGCCTGCAACGAATCCCGAAGAGCCATGTTTCAAGCCAGGCAAGGCAAAAGAGCAGCACAAAAAATGGCCCAAAAGGGATACAGACCGCGACCGTTGCAACATGTGACAGGATCCTGTGCCGGGTGGACGCCTGCATCACAAACGGCCGTCCCATCCCGTCCTCTGTGCGTGCGTACGGCAGCGTTGTCATGAGTTTCACCATCATGTCCCGCGAGAGAATGAGGACGGCTATGAGCCAGATGGCAGTGCCGCAGGATATGAGTCTTTCAAAAGCAAGCCACTTAGAGAGGAGCGCGATCATCAGAGCCAGGACGCCGAAAGTTCCGAGGGAGATGTCTTTCATGATCGACAGTCTTTTCTCCTTCTGGAGAAAACCGCCTATGGAGTCGGCCCAATCCGCCAATCCATCAAAATGCAACCCCCTTGTCAGCCAAATATCGACAGTCACTAAAAGGAGGGCCGTCCCGCCAGGCCACGGGGTGAAAGGGAGCAACTGCCATAGAAGACTTGAGCCGTAGAGGATAAGTCCTAACAAGAGTCCGATGAACGGGAACCATAGGAGGGACGAGGCAAAATCCTCGGATTTGCTGCCGGGCCAGGGGATTGCCGTAAGGGTCTTGAGTGCGGTCCCGAGACCGTTCAAAGAAAACCGATTTCTGAATGCTATCATGTTGTCACCCTGTACTCATCTTTGCCACCTGTGCAGTTAACTAGTTTCCATCCATAAATGGCCCTTTTCCGCAATCTCAGCGTCAAACGGCGAGGTTCCTTGTATCCCGCCGTCGGCGGGATACGCCTCCGCGTCCCGCCAGGGCGGGATTCTCCTTGACCTTGCGAAAAATTGCTCATTTCTGAATTGGAAACCTCTGGTGCCCAACATCGCATTAATGGATGGGCACTAACTACGCCCCCGGCGTTATGCCCATTTGTTCAAAGGTGGCCATTTCCCGGTATACCTTCAGGGCATTTTCTATGATCTGCATGGCCAAAGCGGCCCCGGTCCCCTCGCCAAGACGAAGGTCTAAGTCAAGGATAGGGCGAATCCCTTCCTTTTCAAAAAAGACCCTGTGACCTTTTTCAGACGATTGGTGAGAGAAAAAGAGATAATCTTTTATCTTCGGATTCAGGCGCATTGCCACAAGCGCTGCAGCACTTGAAATGAAACCGTCGACAACCACCACCATCCGTCTTGCGGCGCCCCCGATGCAGAGCCCGCAAATCCCCGCGATCTCAAGACCGCCTACGGCTGAAAGGACCGAAAGGGGGTCCACCATTGCCGCGCCATTTACCTCGAGGGCCCTTGTGATGACAGCTATTTTGCGCCTCAGTCCCTTATCATCGAGGCCGGTCCCTCTTCCTGTGACATCCTTGACCTCTGCCGGAAGGAGCGCTGAGAAAAGGGCCGAGGACGGCGTCGTATTTCCGATCCCCATCTCGCCTGTCGCCACCATGAGAGTGCCTCCCCTGAACGCCCTTTCAGCCATTTCCACGCCTGTATTGATAGCCATTTCGGTCTCTTCCAGAGTCATTGCCCGGCCTTCCACCATGTTACGGGTTCCTCTCCTGACATTCTTCCGTATCAGGCCACTGGCATCTGAAAGGTCATCCTTCATTCCGATATCAATGATGGTTACATCTGCCCCGGCACACCGGGCGAGGACATTAATCCCCGCGCCCCCCTGCAGGAAATTTCTGACCATCAGACCGGTCACTTCCTGAGGGTAAGGGCTGGTCCCTTCTGAAACCACGCCATGGTCGCCGGCGAAGACGAACACCTCTTTTTTCGGCATCGCGGGCATATTCTCTTCCCTGATGGCCACCACCCGGGCAACGATCTCTTCGAGCATCCCTAGACTCTTTCTCGGCTTGGTGAGGCTGTCCCATCGCTCATGTGCTACGGCGAACCATTTGCTTGAGACAGGTTGAATCTGATCCAGGTCTCTTTTCCACATATCCATGACCCCTCCTTAAAAAAATAAACCCCATCCAGGTCAAATGAAAATAGACCCGAATGGGGTTTTGGCATCTCCATCCGTCATGATCGGCAGGTCTTCTGACTTCCCCTCACCCAGTTTGCCTTCCCGCCCTTCACGCACCCTCCATTTCAATTTCCACTGATATGGCGGCAGTTCAAAGAAATGCCGACGGAAACCGATCAGAAGAACCACGCACCCAGGCAGTGACTTTTCACCCGGTCAAGGATTCTCCGGGACGTCACTGAATGATCAATGCCCTGAAATATGGCGCATCCGTTATCGCTGGGGACACAGCACCGGCCATTGTGTGGCGGGATCTCACCGCCTTCCCTTTTCACCCGCAGCAGAGGGCTTATCGGAGGGCTTTTTAAAAAACAGCCCCGGAAAGCCCCTTGTGCGAACACCGATCATATTCATATTGCTTGTCACACCACTTGGCTCGTTTTATGGTAAGATTAACTCAACCGGAATCTGTTGTCAATCCTCACGCAGTAAGGATTTTAAATGGGGACAGACTACAAAATGAATCCATAAAAATCAATGAGTTGTAAACGTTCACCTTCGGAAGAGTGACGACCCTGGAGTTTTTTACGAGACCATCAAAATATAATATTGCCAAGGATAGAATGATTTGATAAAATGAAGCCAAACGTATATTGTGAAAAATATCTCTACTACAGGTCTTTTTATGTGGAGATCGGTTCAATGGGTCTGGCGGTCAGACAGTTGAATGGTTAAGTAATTGTCATTGTTCAGATAATTGACGTCGGAGCTCGACACAGAGAGGGTGTTGCCGTAGCAGGCCGACCCCCTGGAGGGCAAAAGGCGGCGTCTTTCAAGGTGATCCCTCCAACAGGCTGATCGGGCATGTGGTTGTTACGACTCAACCACTCAACTACGTGACGATCTGTGTAAAGGAAAGGAGGTGAGACATACTGGGATGATGAGTCTTTGGCATAACCTTATAGAAACGAGAGGAGGATAAAGATGGCTGGAAGCACGTACAAGATTATTGAATTGGTTGGGACAAGCGACCAATCGTGGGAGGAAGCGGCTAAAACTGCTGTTGAAACAGCGGGAGAAAGCCTGAAGGATCTGAGAATTGCAGAGGTAACCAAGCTCGATATGACGATTGAAAACAGCAAAGTAACATCGTATCGGGCAAGACTGAACGTTTCTTTCAAATATGTCAGATAGTCCCTCTGACCGGAGTTTGGTTTTTACTGTCAAAACGTCGAAATCCGAAGCGTAACATACGAGACAACGACCAGATACCACTGACCCGACCACCAGCCATATGATTTCACACGCTGAGACGCGGTCAATCGGGTTGTTTTTTCTCCTGGTGTTTGAAGTTGTCTCGCATTTCGGATTTCGATAGGGGATATTGCCCTCCAAACTGAACCCCTTCAGAAAGGCCTTCATCGGGTTCAAGGCTCATCACGGTGAGTCGTCCCGAACCTCTGATCCCCCGCCTGTCTGCCTGCCAGCCTCCTTTTCCAGGATCAGGATCTCCCTTTTCGACGCCTTTCCGGGTAATGAATAGGGAATCTTTTTGAAAGGGAAGAGGCGGTGCTTTCGGATGATGTCTCCACTTTCCCTGATCAACGATTCACTCCGGCCACCTAAGAAGGCCACGATTCGGCCACAGGGCGAAAGGTGCGGCGCGCATAGGGCCAGGAACCGGGGCAACGGCGCGAAACCTCTGGATATGATGACATCATACCCTTCAGGCAAAAGGAGCCCATCCTGTTCCTCCATACGACCTTCAACGACCTCGATTTTCTGGAGCCGTGCGAGCCGGATGACCTGTTTCAGGAAACGGATCTTTTTTGAATTGGGTTCGATAAGCTGACATCTGAGCAGGGGCTTACAGATCTTTATCGGGATTGCGGGAAAACCTGCCCCTGAACCAACATCTAAAAGGGTCCCCTGCTCGGGCAGAAAGGGGGTTGGCAGGATGGAATCGGCAAGGAGTTCGTCCACAATCCCCTGCCGGGAAGAGAGCCCTGTCAGATTTATTTTTTTATTCCAGGTCTCCAGTTCATCTAAGAAAACGCCTAACCTCCAGGCCTGGTCCCGGGACACGCGGATCCCCCATCTGCCCAACAGCGAGCCGAACCGCTCTTCTTCCCTTTTCCCGGGATCAGACAACAACTCTTCTCTTTATGATAGCAACCGCATCTTCCGGCGTGTCTACCACATTGAATATATCAAAATCGGTTTTTGAGATGGTATTTTCTTTTATCAGCGTTTCCTTGACCCAGCGCAAAAGCCCATCCCAGAACTTGGAATCAACGAGGATGACGGGGAAATATCTGATCCGCTTTGTCTGGATAAGGGTCAGGGCCTCAAAGAGCTCATCAAGGGTACCAAAGCCGCCCGGCATGATAATGTAGGCCACTGAATATTTGACAAACATGACCTTCCTGATAAAAAAGTATCTGAAGTCGAGCCGGACATTGGCATATTTGTTGGGCTTCTGCTCGCTGGGAAGCTCGATTTGAAGGCCCACGGATTTCCCTTTTGCCTCGGCAGCCCCTCGATTGGCCGCTTCCATGACGCCCGGGCCCCCGCCGGAAATAATATTGAACCCGTTCTCAACTAACAAACGGGACACCTTGACCGTGTCTTTGTAGGCTTTGCTTTTGGTTTTGGTTCTGGATGAACCGAAGATGGTGACCGCAGGATAGGCCTCTGGCATCACTTCAAACCCCTTGACGAATTCGGCCATGATCTGAAACATTCTCCATGAATCGTTCAGCGTCAGATCGTCCACGATATATTGCTTTTCCCGCATGGTACAAAACCTTTCCTTTCAATGGGCGTGAAGAAAAAATTATTGATTTTTTTGACTTAATCCTTTAGCCTTGCAAGTGGGAACCATCATAATTCCGCAACGTACCGGTGTCAAGCGTCCTGTTGTGCCGGGGCCTGAATTCGGACTTACCCAACTGTGCGTTGGTTTACCCATGGGCCTGCCTGATGATAGAATGATGGAAACGCCCTGAAACAGTATCGGTACCCATGAACGGTTACCATTATCTTATGATATGAATGAGGAGGTCATCTTATGGAGCGTGTAGCAAGAGTTTCGGAGATCATCGGAGCCTCTCCAACAAGTTTTGACGATGCGATCAGGGTCGGCTTTGAAAGGGCGAGCAAGACATTAAGGGGAATTACCGGGCTAAGAATCCTCGAGCAGAGGGTATCTGTCGAAGATGACACGATCAGTGAGTATCGTGTCAGGATGGAGGTTATTTTTGTTCTCGAGGCCTAAGTAGAACGGTCTGTGAACCATGGTTTTGATGAGGACGCTGGGCGTCCGTTTCGCCCTTGACCCTACACTGAGTAAGATGATAGATTTATACGTGTCTGTTATATTGAGGCCCCTGATTTGTAGAGGGAGTCGAATAAAATAAAGGTAAGCGTTCACAGGTTCAGGGTTCAACGTTCAGGGTTAGGGGCAAGAAACGTAACCTTGGACCTCTAAACCTTTGAACCCGTAAACGGCTACGGATAAAGGAAACGACTATGAAAAAAAGGCATGACTTGGTCGACGCCCATGATGACCATCGGGATTTTCTGACCGACGTCAGCAGTCAGTTCGGAAGAAGGGATGAAGAAAAAGATTTCTTGGACAGCATCAGTCAGGAACCCCCCCAGGAAGATATCCAGGTAGATGTGGGCGAACGTGTCAAGGCGGTCAGGGAGAAACGCAATCTGAGCCTACAGGATATATCCCAGAGGACCGATCTGGATATATCCCTCCTGGAGCAGATCGAGAACGGGAGCCTGGCCCCCCCATTAGGGACTGTCATAAAACTGGCAAAGGCCCTTGACCTCAAAATGGGCTACTTCATATCCGGCGAGGAAGACCGGCCTTACACCATTGTGCGGAAAGGGGACCGGAAGGTGGTATCTCGATACGATTCCAAAAAGGGAGCGTATTACGGTTACGGCTATGAATCGCTGGCGCCCCATAAAACAGACAGGCATATGGAGCCCTTCCTCGTGTCCCTTGATCCGGCTGAAACCGAGGAAGAAAGATCCACACATGACGGGCAGGAATTTATCTACGTGTTGGAGGGGGCTATGGAAGTCCGGCTCGGCGAGGAGATACATATCCTGAAACCGGGGGACGCCATATACTATGACTCCACGGTCCCCCATCTGGTTAAATGCCACGGCCATGAACGGACCAAGATCTTAGCTGTTCTGTATGCCGAGAGGTAACATGCCTCTGTTAGGGGCCCACATGTCCATCAGCGGCGGCCTGGCCAAGGCCCTCTTCAGGGGCGAAAAGAGAGGATGCCAGGTCATCCAGATATTCACCAAAAACCCAAACAGGTGGATTTCAAAGGACTTATCCCTGAGAGAGATAGATGCCTTTTATGAAGCCCGGGCAACAACGTCTGTAGAGCCGGTAGCCACCCATGACAGCTACCTGATCAACCTGGCCTCGCCCCTTCGGGAGAACCGCGAGAGATCATTGCAGGCCCTCCTGGATGAATTGGTGCGGGCCGATCGCCTGGGCATCCCTTATGTGGTCATCCACCCGGGAGCCCACCTGGGAGACGGCGAAAAAAAGGGCATTCAGCGTATTGCAGCGGCGCTCGACCGTATCCTTGACCGGACTTCACAATTCCGGGTGAAGATACTCCTTGAGACAACGGCCGGGCAGGGGACCAGTCTGGGGTATCGGTTCGAGCAGTTGGCCGATATCATACAGCACACCGAATTTCAGGAACGCTTGGGTGTCTGTCTGGACACCTGCCATGTCTTTGCCGCGGGTTATGATTTCGGGGACAAGGAAGCCTATGAAACGTTGGTCAGGGACTTTGACGCTATCATCGGGTTGAACCGCCTGAGGCTCTTTCACGTAAACGACTCAAGAAAGAGATTAGGGTCAAGAATCGATAGGCATGAACATATCGGACAAGGTCTTATTGGAGAACGGGCCTTCTCTTTTTTCTTAAAGTCACCGTTATTTGAGGATCTGCCGTTTCTTTTGGAGACCCCCAAAGGGACGGACACATCCGGTACAGACCTGGATCTCATGAACCTGAGCGTCCTGAGACGTTTGATGGAGGAATAAACCATAGATGATTGCATTTGATCTGACGTGTCCCCAGGGACATATCTTTGAGGGCTGGTTTGACAGCAATGAATCATTTGAAGAACAAAATGTTAACGGCCTTGTGCGCTGTCCATATTGTGACGATTCAGACATACGAAAAGTCATTTCGCCGGTTGCCGTAAGAAAATCCCAGCCCGTTACCCCGACCCGACAGGAAACCATTGACTACCAGCGGCTTGCGAGAGAGGTGGTGGAATATGTCAAGAATAACTCCGAGGACGTCGGCGCCCAATTCGCTGCAGAGGCCCTGAAAATCCATTACGGCGTCGCCGAAAAAAGGAGTATCCGCGGGTCGGCAACCGCTGATGAGGAAAAGACCCTGCAAGAGGAAGGCGTCGAGTTTGTCAAGGTCCCTTTCCCCGTCACGGACGATGACAAGACAAACTGAGGCGGAACTTGATGGTGCAAGGCTTCAGGCGTTAGGCGAAAGGATCTCAACGGACCACCAGTATCCAGTATCCAGTATCCAGCATCCAGAAGGGAGTCTCATCGATGAGTAAGATCAAAAGGGCGATTATCAGTGTCACCGACAAAAGTGGAATTGTGGACTTTGCCACATCCCTCTCCAGATTCGGTGTTGACGTGCTTTCCACCGGCGGGACCGCGAAGACCCTGCGCCAGGGAGGGATTAAGGTGACAGACATCTCGGAATATACCGGTTTCCCGGAGATGATGGACGGCCGTGTAAAGACCCTTCATCCCAAGGTTCACGGGGGGCTCTTAGGTCTTCGGGATAACCCCGGGCATGTCAGGATGATGGAGAAACACGGGATAAAGGGGATCGACATGGTGGCGGTGAACCTCTACCAGTTCGAAAAAACGGTGGCCAGGGCGGGGGTTACCCTGGAAGAGGCGATCGAGAACATCGATATCGGAGGACCTTCCATGCTGCGGTCCTCGGCCAAGAATTTCAAGTATGTGACCGTGCTGGTCGATCCGGCAGATTATGAGGCGGTCTTGAAGGAAATGGAGGCGTCGGGCGGTGAGACCACGCTCCAGACCCGGTTCCGATTGGCCAAAAAGGTGTTTCGCCTGACCCATGAATATGACGGGGCTATCAGCCGGTATCTTGACGCCACGTCCTTATGAAGTCCTCTCGCAACACCTCAATAAACCCGGGCGCCCTGTTACCCTCACAAGTTAAACAGGAGGCAGAGGGGATGAAGCCCCCTCTGCCGGATCATGTTGAGTTACGACCTTTCCTTTTTTCTGACCACCGACGGATCCCTTTTCCTCTTTTTTTCGGAGCACGGCATGTTCTTGTGGACATGCCGTGCCTTCTTGGTGCAGTAAACGGCCTGAAAGGTCCTGCAGCTTCCAGATCCGTCCAGACTCTCATCTTCAGGCCACGTGGCATACTCGCAGGTATGATCGCAGAATTCCATATCCGTTTAGGCCCGTAGCTCTCTTGCTAACCGAACCGTGCCTCCCGTTTTTGATTTCAGCCCTGAGAGCACTTGTCTATACGCCAGATCCAGACAGGAGTCAAAAAGGATCGACGGCTTTGCATATACAGTTCCGTCAAAACTCATCAGGATGCGATAATTTTTATGGGAAATTGAGTTATACTCCTGTTTCCGACGTCAATGCAGGTCTTTGCTCCCCCCACAGTCCCCTAATATTGCCCTTGATCTTATCGAGCCCGGCGCGGGCAAAGGCGGTTTTTCCATAGGCTTTTTGAAACGTCTCATCGTTCATGCTGAGAAAGCGGTGTGTCGAAGGGAGGACCTCATCTTTAGATGCATCGCCCTCATTCAGCGGACAGACCTCCTGACACACGTCACAGCCGAAAAAGCAGTCCCCCATCTTTTTACCCATTTCCGAATCAACCATTTCCCGGTGTTCAATGGTCAGGTATGACAGACATCGGCCGGCATTCAGGCGGTAAGGGGCCTCGAGCGCCCCGGTGGGGCAGGCATCCAGGCACTGGGTGCATGAACCGCACCGGTTCTCCATGAGTTCGGGTTCAGGATATGAAAGGGAAGCGGTGGTCAGGATCTCCGCCAGGAAAAGATAGGATCCATGGCCCGGGATGATGAACAGGGTGTTCTTTCCGATGAATCCGATCCCGGACTGGTAGGCGAAGCTCCTCTCCAGAATGGGGGCCGAATCCACGCAGATCCGAGTCCGGGTTCCGGGGTATTCCTGCTGGATTGTTTTGGCCAATATCTTCGCTTTCTTCCTCAGACGGTCATGATAATCGATCTCTTGCGGTTCAGTATATCTGGCAGTTGTAAGGCCTTCCGGTGTGCAGGGCTTTCGGGGCGAATAGGGATAAGCCAGGGAGATAATTGTTTGGCAGTCTTCAAGGAGGCTTGAAGGGTTCTCCCTGAGGTCCAGACGCCTCCCCATCCAGGCCATCCCGCCGTGCCCGCCCTCAGAAATCCATGCACAGAACCGATCAAAAAAGAGGGGCCTTCCGGGGCGCGAAAAGCCCACGGCAACAAACCCCAGATCATTTGCCTGTTGGATCAGATGCATGGCGCATGGGTGCTTTCAAGGACTCCGGATTCGTCTGCACGGAGCAAAAGGCCCTGATGCTCTGAGAAATGATGCTTATTGAGGCTTTCGGGCCGGGATGCGATTACAGGTCAAAGGGGGTCAGGCTCTCAAAACCGGTGTCTGTAACCAGGATGGTCTGTTCAAACTGTGCGGAGAGAGAACCGTCTTGGGTAACGGCGGTCCAGTTGTCATCCAGAATGTTCAGATCTTTTTTCCCTAAATTGATCATCGGTTCAATGGTAAACACCATCCCCGGGATCAAAACGATCCCTTCTCCTTTCCGGCCGTAGTGGGGAACCTGGGGGGGTTCATGGAATTCAAGGCCGACGCCGTGCCCCACAAATTCCCTGACCACCGAGCACCCCTGACCTTCTGCATAATTCTGGATGGCCCAGCCGATATCTCCGATGGTTTTCCCGGGTCGGACAGCCGACATCCCCCTTTTGAGGCATTCCCGGGCGACCGTCACAATTTTTTTCGCATCCGGTCCCGGTGATCCCACAAAAAAAGTCTTGTTCGTATCCGCATAATAGCCGTTCAAGATGGGGGTAACATCCACATTCACGATATCTCCATCCTTCAATACCCTCTCTCCGGGGATGCCGTGACAGATGACCTCATTGACAGATACGCAGACGCTTTTGGGAAAACCTCGGTAATGTAACGGGGCAGGAATGGCGCCGTTTTTTATGGTGAACTCATGGACAAGGGTGTTAATGTCATCCGTGGTCATTCCCGGCCTCATGTGTGTCGCCACCAGTTCAAGGGTATCCAGGGCCAGAACTCCCGCCTTTCGGATACCTTCGATCTCCTCTTGTTCTTTCAACCGGATCCTGTATTTTCGGAAGTACAGATCCTTATTAGCCGCCGCATCGCCTAAGATTTCCTTGACGAGACAGCATTTCTTATACTTAAGCCCGCTCCCGCACGGACATGGATCATTTCTTCGTACCTTTAATTTTCTGTTTTTCATTAACGCCTTTCTTTGGTTATCTCATTGAAGGTTGTCACCAGGGAGGGTCCATTCATCCCGGCCCGCTGGAACGAGGACCTGTGAAGTGTGCTTGCTATAAGCCTCACGGCAAAAGAAAAAGGGGCTTAAGAAATGCTTAAGCCCCTTGATTGATTTACTGGCCGGGACGACGAGGGCGCGTCCTTAGATCCCGTCGTCAGGCGGGGAATTCGCGACCTTCCCGCACCTATATGCGGGACGTTCTAACCCAGAATTCTTTCTTTCAAGGATTTCAAGCAGTTATTTTTTATACGTTTTTATCGTTTTTTGAGGTGGTCCCTCCTGTTCACTGTTGTTCCCGGACAAGAATCATGCCAGAAGTTGGTGCTGGTTGTCAAGGGGATCGGCTTGGGGCCGGGTTTGGTGTCATTCTCCTTCCCTAAATTTTTTGACTAACTCAATGAATTCCTCATCTGTGACTTCTTTATGTGGCACCGACTGATCATCAAGTATAATGAACTTACCAATTTCAGCACCGAGTTCTACAGTATGTTTATAGGTCACACGAGCGCAGTTAGGAAGGATGAACATTCGAACTATGGGTTCACTCTCACGATGCTTTCGAACAAAAGGAACTCCAGGAGTCCAGAAGAAATTAAGGTCATTCACCCCAAAAAGATCATTAGTTATCTTCATAATAAGATTTGCCGTCTTGGTACTTTTTGCCTCAACGTCAAGCAATTTGTCGAAGTGTATCGATTCGTGCCGGATATCGAGCAGTTTTCTAAAATCGTTACCCGTATCTTCAGAAAATACATTCCAAACAAGAAGAGTATCTATGCACTGTTTCCAGTCAGTCAATGAATCCGATTTCTTCGCCCACTTATACCTGCGACTCTTCTTATAATGGTCTCTGAGTCGAATGATCAATGTGTTCAGAATGCGCTCACCCAGGCAGCAAGAGGCCGTCAAGGCCGCATACAAATACCCACTGATGTAGGAATCACGGATCTCATTCAGTATATTGACATAATCTGGCATTACCATGAAATTTGGTGGCTTAAGATCTAGATATCTCTTCATCTTTGCATCATGATCGTGAGTTCCATATCTTTCCTTGATTCGCTGAATTATGTGGTCTTTGTATTCACGTGGGAATTTTTCGTTGTTTAGGGATTGCCTTGTTCCGTCGATCATAAAGCGGGCTACTCTGTATCTCCGCATAGCATTTCTCCTGACATCCGGCGGTCAAACTTCATTATGAGGTTGAAAGTTTCGAAGGTGACTATTTTATTTCTCAAATATCCAAAGTACAGCCTATCCTAATATTACACCGCATACCGATGATCTGCCTGATCGCGCGAACATGAAATGCCTTGATTGCGGGCATACATTCGTTTGGGACATATATGGCGGATGCCCGGAGTGTTTCAGTTCGGATAGCGAAGACATCACGGATAAAAAAGCCGATGAATATTGTTGGTGAAACGACCCAGTAGGGAATGTTGACATATCTGTGGCCTCGCGAATGCAAGGGTATTGGTCAAATTATTCTCAAGAGAGAAGAAAAATGGACCTTATTCCGAGGCATCCAATTCCTCTGCGGTGAGTTTTACCCACTTTAGAAGGCGCTCTCGTAGTTGCTCTTTCACATTTAATGTGCGTATCCTTTCTGTAAGGATTCTTACATCGATCATCTTCTCGATAAGGAGCAACCGAACAAATTCTCTGTCTTTTTCCCTGTAGGCTGCGAGCTTGCTGGCAGCAAGATCATGCGCCTCGATGCATAATCCCGTCTTACCCTGAGTTGATACCGGGTCACTGACTGGTACGGTTCTTTCGTCCCAACCCTCGGGAAGTTTCGCAGATTCAATCGAGACCCCATGGACATAGAAACCATGTGTTTGATGGAACGAAGACAATTCTCCCAAAGCACCATCGATCTCATCAACGGTTTCAGGTCGGTTTTTCGGCTGGACATCAACTTCGATGGATGCACGAAGGCCTTCCGAAGCGTTTGGAAATTGTCCCAGGATCGCTTGAGAGCCGAATATCCATAACTCGGTGTCTTTTGAGACATCGCATGCTGCCCGGATTGCGTGTTCAAGTTGATCACGTGTCATTTTCGTCCTCCA
>CAZACO010000010.1:0-19842 GCA_964483185.1 uncultured Desulfobacteraceae bacterium | reverse complement strand
TTATAAGCTATTGATTCAATATGCCAACCCGGTTCATTTCCCACTCTATTTTAGGGAGGCGTATTCTGCAATCCTTTTTTTCTTTCCCTTTGAGCCGCACTTGGCTTCATACGTATCAAATCTCAAATATCTCTGGTTACGGGTTTCGCCTCAGTATATTACTCTAAAGTGTATGCTATGGCAATATCAGAGAAGATGTGTCGCCGAGCCTGAAGTTGTCACCGGGTGGGATGCCGCCGCAAGGCATCTTGGACTCGGCGGCATTGCTCAATCACGTCCACGAACAGCACCTGCTTCAACCACGCCCAGCGTCGTCAGGTTCACGACTTCTTCCACGGTCGCCCCATACTGACGAGGGTGGGCAGGGAGACGCGTCCCCATGAGGACAGGACCGACCGACACGGCTTCACTCATGTACTGGATCAGGTTAAGGGCCAGGTTTCCTGACTGGAGATCGGGGAAGATGAGGACATTGGCGTTTCCCTCCAGTCCGCAAAAGGGGAAGTATTGATGCCGCAGGGCGCTGTTGACAGCAATGGCCAGTTGTATCTCTCCATCGATCATGAGCTCGGGGTCGTGAGATCTGGCAATCTCGGTTGCCCGGCGGATTTTCCGGGCCAGCGGGTGGTTCACGCTGCCGTAGGTGGAGAAGGACAGCATGGCGACGCGCGGTTCGATGCCGAGAGATCGGACGGCGGCCGCGGTTAACAGGGCGATCTCGGCCAGTTCCTCGGCCGTGGGGTTGATGTTCACCGCGCAGTCGGCGAGGAAATAGACGTCTTTGGGCAGGAGTATCATGTGGTGGCTGGAAACCCTCTGTATTCCCGGTGCAGGCCCGATCACCTCCAGGATGGTTCGCAGAGACTCGGCATAGTGTGTGGACACCCCGGCGAAGAGCATGTCGGCGTCGCCGGTATGGACCATGAGCGCGGCAAAGTAGTCGCGCTTGCGCAATCGTTTCACGGCCTCGGCACGCATGACCCCGCGCCTCTGTCGCATCTGGAAATATTCCTCCACATAGGCCTCGAACCGGGGGCTCTGAAACGGATCGATAATCTGGACCCCGCCCAAGTCGAGATCGAGACGCTCCGCAGCCTTCCGGACATCGTCTTCTTTTCCCACCAGGAGGGGCTGGGCAATATTCTCGTCAACAAGGATGGCGCAGGCCCTCAGGATGGTTTCACTGCTTCCCTCGGAGAAGACAACCCGAAAGGCCTCGTGCCGGGCCTTCATGATCAGGCCTCTCATGGTTTCCCGGCCGGTGCCCAAACGGATGGTGAGCCTTTCGCGGTATGTTTCGTCCTCTATGGAGAGACCGGCCACACCTTCCTGGATCGCCTGCCGGGCCACGGCCGCGGATTCGTTTACCAGGATCCGCGGATCGATCGGTTTGGGCAGAAGGTACTCGGGGCCGAAGCTGAAGCGTTCATCACTGTAGGCCTTTTCAACCTCCTCCACCACCTCCCCCCGCGCCAGGTCGGCCAGGGCGTGCGCGGCCGCCAGGAGCATCCCTTCGGTGATCCCATTCGCCTGGACGTCCAGTGCCCCCCTGAAGATGTAAGGGAAGCTCAGGATATCCAATATGGCGTTCGGATGCTGACTCAGGCTGGTGGCCACGATAATGTCCCGCCGGGTGGCGCGGGCCAGTTCGTAGCCGATCTCGGGCTCGGGGGTGGAGAGGGCCAGAACCACCGGAAATGAATTCATGGAGCGGACCATCTCCTGGGTAACGACGCCCCCGCCCGATGCGCCCAAGAATACGTCGGCGCCCTCCATGCCTGTGGCCAGATCCCGGGCCGGGTCCTTCCTGGCAAAGACCCGTTGATAGTCATGAAGATCCTCGCGGTCGGGGTGGAGGAGACCCTTAATGTCATACACCAGAAGATTCTCCGGTTGGACGCCCAGCTTCAGGAACAATCTGGCGCAACCGGTGCCGACGGTCCCGATGCCGCTGATCACAACCCGGATATCTTCAATCCTTTTTTCAACCAGGTCCAGGGCGTTCAGGAGGGCGGCGGCCGCTACCACGGCCGAACTATAGAGATTCTCGTGAAAGACCGGTATGTTCAACTCCTGGACGAGCTGGTCGTAGATATAAAGTCCTTCTGGTGCGCGAAGGCCGCTCAGGTTGATGCCGCCAAAGGTCGGTTCGAGCATGAGGACCGTATCGATAAAACGGGCCGGGTCCGTGGTGTTCAGCTCCAGATCAAACACATCGATGTCGGCAAGCCGTTTGAAGAGGATCGCAATACCTTCCTGGAACGGTTTTGCCGCCATCGGACCCACATCACCCAGCCCTGGCACGGCCGATCCGTTGGTGATGACGCCCACAAGGTTGCCCCGCGAGGTATAGCGGAAGACCTGAGATATATCGTCGGCAATCGCCTTGGAAGGAAATGTAGCCCCAGGCAGATAGGCCAGCCGCATTTCCCGTGGGGTGAGACAGGGTTTTGTGGCACGGACCTCGATCTTGCCGGGGCGGTCACTGCCATGGTAGGTGAGGGAATCCTGTTGTCGGATCATTATGATGTCTCCTTGACCGTAATAAATGGGGTTTTATCTTTCGCAACCGTTAAAGGACAGTTTTCCACGGTCTCCTGCAGCGCCGCGAGGAAGGTGACCACGGGCCGGGCCTGAAGGATCCACAACCTTGCGCCCTCGATGCCGAATTCAATGTCCAGCGGATAGCCATAGGCGGCCTCTAATTGATCGGCGATCCTCACCAGTTCGTACAGCTCGATGTATTCAAGGGCGGGCCGGAGGCGCTGGTGGTAGAGGGTACGGCTCAGAACCGTGCCCAGCCCCCTCCGTCTGTCGAACACCACCTGCTCCTCCTTGTCACAGGTGCTATAGCGGAAGCGCAGGGGTTCACCCGCGCGGATCCCTTCCTTGTCCACTACGATCTGATCCGCGGAAACGACCCCTGAGACCACCCCTTCCCCCAGACCCAAGGCCGCATTGATGACCATTTCCCCGAGATTGCCCTCGGCCACGTTTACGGTCTGGAGGACGCCTGAAACCCGCGACCAGGCATTTCGCTGCACGATCACGCCCCCCCCCGGCGGTTCAGAGGACATTCCCAGAACAGCGCGGTTATGAATGGCCCGTTCCGTCCACAGACCGCTCCAGGCCTTCTTAATGTGATCCAGGAGCGGCCTTTCTCCGCGAATGAAGAGGAAGGTGTCGAATTCTCCGGCCCGGGCCGCCATCTCGGCATCCTCTTCCTTAGACGAAGAACGAACCGCTACGAATGGATTCAACGGATCGTCTTCCGTGGGTTCCTTCGGTGCGTCCTGATTCAGTTGATGATAGGCCGTCACCACCTCTTCCACAAGCGTTTCAGGGAGGGTCATCCCCTCCCACAGGTGTCGGATGTTGACAGATTTCTGAGAGTCGTCCATGTCCTGGCGGCCCAGGATCGATTCAATCGCCTGCCGAAGGGTCATATCGGGACCGATTCCTTCCAGATCCTGGACGTTTCTGCCGGGGAATGCGTCCAGGATCTCCTGGAAGGCGCGATCGGCAATCACGATCCAGGGGGGCGTCAGTCCACGGCCCCCGATCCGCTCCACTTCGGCCAGGTTGGCCGCCTTCCACCCGATGAAGGGAGAGAGTTCAAAGCCGCCGTCTTTGGGTGTCAGGACCCGGCGGTGCGCAAGCCTGTCCCGTACCCTCCGGTCCTCCCGGGCAATGCGACGCTTGACACGCGCTACCTGCTCCTGAAGGCCCGGCCGTGTCCCAAGGAGCCGATCGAGCCGCTCTGCCTGCCGCACAAGGTGCCGAAGACGAAAATCCCCTTCAACAGAAGACGCTGCCGCCTCCATGTCCCGCGCGACGTCTTCCCGAAGGGCCTGGAGGCGCTTCTCTGCGATCGGATCCATATCATCGGGACCCAGGTCATCCATGGAGACCGCCTCAAACCCGCAGGCCCGCAGGGTGACAAAGAGCCCCAGAAGGGTCTGGCAGAGGCGGCGCATCCTGAGACGGAGCCATAGGATCTCACAGGGTTGATCGATGGAAGAGACCTTTCGCAGCATCTCCTCCAGCAGGGCATGGCTTCGGCGCTTCAGATCGTCAAAGAGCCAGAGGAGATGGTCGCGGGCGATTCCCCCCACGTTCGGGTTTTTCAAGACAATGGAGAGAAGGTGCGTTTTTTCACTCTGACCTCCCCGACCGGAGGAAAGATGATCGCTCAAAACGAGTTCTCGCACCACATGACAGGCCAGCAGCGGATCAATGAGACGGCATAACAGCTTCTCGATCTGGTGGCGGCTTCGAAGCCTCCGGCCACGCAGGATCAAGATCCTCTTCTGGTCAGTGGTTCGGCTCAACCGCCGTGTCGCCTCAGCAAGGTTCTGGAAGTCCTCGTGGAAGGCCAGCGCATCTCTACCCTGGCCGAGTACCTGGAGGCTCCCTTCATCAGCGTCTAGGACCACCAGGTCGCCCTCTCGAAGGGTATGATGCCGTTCGTGCACATCCGAGTGAATCGATATCTGGCAACCGTGGGCCGATCTTTCTTCCTCCCGGTACCAGACAGTGGAGCAGATGAGACGAAGGGCGCCCTCTGGAGACCGTTGCCACTCTCCCGGGATAATCAGGGCCGGTTTCCGGAACTGGATAGCGGTAAGACCTGCATGGCTCAGAATGCCCCCGCCGGTCGAAATGATTCCGGAAGAGTGGTACAGAAAGGTCGTGTCTTCGGGCCGAAGCGACGGGGTAGCGAGGATGGATTGTCTGAAGTCCTTGGGGGATCGGCCCGCGGTATTGAAAAGGACCCTGCCGACCGCCCGTCCGGGAGATGCCTTCAGACCCCTCAGGACCGTTTCACCGCGAAACGGGGTGGGACCCCGGATCGGATTTTTCTGCCTCAAGAGATCCCGGATCCTTTCGGCCCGCCCAGGATCCACTGCATCCATCGGCGCCGTGCCGGGAGATGTATACTGGTTGAGCCAGAGCACCCTCGCAAGTGCAGAAGCATCCAGACAGCCGTTAAATCGCCATGTTATAGGGTCATCTTCTCGCCGGAGGCAGAGTGCCCTGTCTCGGGCAAACATGCCAAGGCAGATCATCCCTTCCGAATCACGGACGACGAAAACGGTCAGTGGCCTGCCTAAAATGGGGACCGATGCGGACTGGACCTCATAGCCGTTCAGACACCCGGTGCTCTGAAATCGGAGGGCATGTTCAATGGATGCCAGCAGCCGTGCCAGGGATGCCGATGCAGCAACGACTGTCTTTCCGGAGGCCACGATGTCGGCAAACCGTTCGGCTTCATGGACCCGCTTGAAACGGTCCGCGGCCGTGCGCTGGAAAGCGTCATCCTTTTCTGTGATTTCTCCAAGACTCACCGCCTCCCGCAGCGGGCCCAGGATGAGGTCCTCAAGCTGGATCTGGCCCACGGAGGGGCGCCCCGGGTCCTCGGAAGAGGGGAACGCCTTCAGTCCCAGGCCGGAAAGTGCGGACTGGAGACCGGCGAATAGATGGGCAGGCAGGGGTTCACTGAATCGGTCGCAATAGGGGGCCTGGCCTGTCCAGGGAATTTCTCGATCGCCTTTGAGGCCCTTCTCCGCCTTTATGAGGATAGACCGCCGGTCTTTCGTCAGGAGTTGATGGAGGGGAAGGACCCCCCAGCGGGCGAAGAATTCGGACCAGGCATCGGCCACAGCCTGACGCGACCCGGCAGGCAGATCCAGCGAACCGATAACCCAGTCGATTTCCATGAGGTAGGGAACCAGCCGGAAAAGGGCCTCGGCCTTGTCGCAGAGGTCTTTCAGGTCCAGGGCCTTTTCCTTGTCATAACGGGCACGTATTCGGGTATCCTTTGCCTGGACATCGTACCCGATCCTGCCCAGGAACTGCTGAACAGCGTCCAGAGAGGGGGCCGGGTGGTGATCGAGTTCATTCTTGCTGACGCCATAATAGGTCAAGTCAATCATCCCGCCTTTGAGCGGGGGCGAATAATCGATCCTAACGAATGCAGGGTGATTCTGAAATGACAGGTAGTAATGGACCTCATTGCCGTAACAGAAAATCCTGACATCCGGAAAAGACTCCTGTCCGTGCAGGATCTGGCGGGTGAAGCCCTGGATCAGCGCGGAAACCGGATAGGGAACCTGTATCGGCGCACCCGTCTCTTCCGGTTCAAAGTCCGCATAGCGGATCCCCCGGGCAACCCTGAGTATCCGGCCCGAAGAGGCGGTGGCAATCGTCACGGTCCGGTTTGTGGCCCGGCCGGACTCCACCAGACGGAAACCGAGATCCAGCCCCCGCTGATGGAGGTATCGTTTCAAACCGTGGAGGGTCCGGACCTCGTCCAGTGACGCTGGATCTTCAAACATTTTGACCAGACGGGTCAGCTCAGGAGAGAGCTGCTCATCCCCGGGCATTTTCTCGAGTTCCTGGACGATGCATTCACGAAGCCCCCTGTAGGTATGGGACAAGGTGGTGCACTCGTCGGTATGAGAAGAGAAGAGTGCTGTAAAGAGAGAGACGATCCGGTCCATCAAATCAAGGATCCGGCAGGTGGTTTCACGGGTCAGGGGCGCAAGGCTGAGAATCTCGGCCAGGACGTCAGCGTGGACCAGGTTATATGCCCGGAACAGGGAGACCATGTTGTCCTGTCTAACGATCCCCTGATCTTCACTGCCACGACCGCCATGGGCGACAAATATCCAGTGCTCTCCCGACGACCGGGCGCCTTCGACATGTCTGAACAGGGTCGCCTCTGCAGGGGAGATTATAAACGGAAAGGACTTCCCGATGCTGATGCTGATCTGTTTTTGGACATGGAGACCGAAGTTAAGCCTCTCCCAGCCAATTTCAGTAATCAGTTCCCGTAACAGCCGGTTCCCGCACAGTTCCTCGGCCCTTTGTAACGACGGAAGAGAAGGTGGGGGGGTCCCCGGTATGGGAACCAGGTGAATCAGGTCCGAATGGGTGGCCCGGGTAAAGGCCAGATAGGGTGAGAGGAAGCGAGAGGCATCCTGACCCAGGACCCGTTCCGCAAGAGTGGGGGGGGCCGGGTCTCCCTTCAAATCCAGGATCCGCGCTGCCATGCGGCGTTGCAGCCATGCCTGAGGCGTGGTTTCCTGCAAATAGAGCGAAATGAGCGGGTCCTGGCCTGACGGCGTGTCCGCCAGGGTCAGATGCCGGATGATCCCGGCCACCCTTTTGAGGCTGTCCGGATCGGACAGGGGACTCCCCTCCATCTCCACCCGGCCGGCCAAGAATCCTGTAATCTCAGGGTCTACAGAGATTACCCCTGTTTCCACCAGACAGAGGAGTCGTTCAAGGGCCCGTAGGACCAGGTGCCTGTCCCGGGCCGCCAGCATCCCTTTCAGAAGGGGCCATGGATCGTCCGCGATCAAAGAGAGGTCATCAAGGAGGTCGAACAGAGGCCGGACAATGGGGCCGATCCGCTTGTTGAGAAACGGAAGGAGCCTGCAGATCTGCTCAAGGTCCGATGGTGGAGGTGGAGACGTCAGCGTCAGGTGTCTCCGGAGTCGAGCACAGGCGGCCCTGACCCGCTCGGCGCTCCCCATGGCGACCTCAAGCTCGGCGGCGACTGCGTTCAGACAGGCGGAGAGGTCCATATCCGGCGAAGCGTCTGAAGGAGAAGTGGCTTCACTCTGTCCCGGCATAGCGGACAGGCAGATAATCGGGGACCCACATGGCATTCTTGACCGTCTCCTCGAGCTCTTTGAGAAGCTCCGGGCGTGCATGTCCTTCAGAAACCGCACACTTTATGACAGCGCAGGCGACAGCGTGGGAGCACTCACGGATGCGCCGGATGTCCAGGCGGGCTGCACATTCTCCGGATCTGTCAGCGGTCATCTTTTCGGACAGGGCCCTGGCCGCAGCAAGGAACATACTGTCGGTAACGCGCCGGATGTTTCCTGCTGTGACACCGAGCCCTACACCCGGAAAGATGAAGAAGTTGTTGCATTGCCCGATCTCGTAATGCCGGCCATTGTACATAACGGGTTGAAAGGGGCTCCCGCTAGCCACGATCGCCCTCCCTGCCGACCATCGAATGGCATCCTCGGGCAGACACTCACTTTTGGATGTGGGATTGGAAAGGGGCAGGATAATGGGACGCTCATTAATTTCAGCCATCCGCTTCACCACCTGTTCACTGAAGCGGCCCGGCGTGGCGGTCGTCCCGATCAGGATGGTCGGCCTGGTATTAACGATCGTCTCCTCCAGGTTTATGTTAGATCTGTCCCTGCATCTGTATGAGGCCATTTCATCCAGGTCTCTGGCATAGACCGACTTGAATTCCTCCAGACCCGGCCGGGCCTTTGTGACCAGCCCCCTGCTGTCAACGAGCCAGATCTTCTTTCGGGCCTCATTCAGGGTAAAGCCCTGATCCTGTAAGGCCGATACCATGAGGTTGGAGATCCCATATGCGGCCGCGCCCGCTCCAGCGATAAGGATGCGGTTGTCTCCCATGGGCCGTCCGGTCGTCTGCAACATCTTGTCGATGAATGCGAGCACGACCCCTGCGGTCCCCTGGATGTCATCGTTAAAGGAGCACACCCTGTCTTTGAATCGATTCAACTGATGGATGGCATTCTCTTTCAGAAGGTCCTCCCATTGAAGGAGGACATGGGGGAAGACCTTGCGCACCGCCTCCACGAACCGGTCTATGAAGGCCTGGTATTCCGGTCCCCGGACACGCTCTTGCCGGAGCCCGAGATAAAGGGGATCTCTTCTTCGCTCCTTATTGTCGGTTCCCACATCCAGCATGATAGGGAGCGTGGTGTAGGGAGAGATCCCGGCGCCGAGGGTGTAGAGACAGAGTTTGCCGATTGGGATCCCCATCCCGTCCGCGCCCTGATCTCCCAGACCGAGGATGCGTTCGCCATCGGTGGCAACAATGACCGATGGATTCTTGAAATAAAAATTGGCCAACGCCTTTTCAATGGCGTTCTTTTGATTGTAATTGATATAAATGCCCCTTGTCCGTCGGTAGATGTGGGAGAATTTCTGACATGCCTCCCCGACGGTAGGCGTATATACGATCGGCGTCATCTCTTCCATATGCTCTTGCAGCAGGCGGAAGAAGAGGGTTTCGTTCCGGTCCTGAAGCTCCGAGAGAAAGGTATACTTATCGAGGTCGGTCGGCTGGGCCTTGAAATTTTCGTAGTTTCTGAGCAGTTGCTCCTCCACGGTGGAAATGGAGGACGGCAACAGGCCGTCAAGCTCGAGTGCGTCTCTCTCCCGGGCCGTAAAGGCGGGGCCCTTGTTTATAAAGGGGTTATTGATAAGCGCCTTCCCTTTCGTGCGAACCGCCATGTACCTTTCACCGCTTTTCGGATCGACCTCTATTGAAAAATCCATATGCGTTATCCTTTAGTTAATAGATTTTTTATAACATCTCAAAAAGCCCGGGGTCCCCGTTGCCCTCATGAGTCAAACAGAAGGGAGAGGGGAAGGAATTCTCTCTGCCGGACTTTTTGAGAAGTTACGATTTTTTGTGCTCCTAAAAACGCCGGCCCAGGAAATCCGGTCGCTCAATTCTCCGCCAACTGATCGGCAACAATTTCAGCAATGTCAAGGACCTTCACTTTTCCCACGACATCGTGAAAGATGAGCCCATCCTCAAAGTGCGTCATACAGAAGGGACACGCTGTTGCGATGTGTTCCGGATTTTTGTCAAGGGCCTGTTCCGTACGGATGGCATAGACCCGTTGACCCCGCAGCCTTTCCATCCACATCCGTCCCCCGCCCGCGCCGCAGCAGAAGGCAAATTTATGATTCCGGTCCATCTCCACCAGTCTTACCTTGGGCATGGATCTGAGAATCTGGCGGGGGGCCTCATAGATCTGATTGTATCGTCCCAAGAAACAGGAATCATGATAGGTAATGGTCTTATCAAGATCCCCTTTGAGCTTCAGCCTCCCTGCCTTGATCAGATCGTGGATGAATTCTGTGTGATGAACGACCTCGAACGCTCCGCCGAAATCCGGGTACTCCTTTTTCAAGGTGTTATACCCATGGGGACAGGTAACGACGATCTTGCGGAACGTATATTTTTTGAAGGTGTCGATATTTTCCTGGACCATCGTCTGATAGAGGTATTCATTCCCGATCCTGCGGGCTGAATCACCGCAGCATCCCTCCTCCTTACCCAGAATCCCGAAATGAATCCCGGCGGCCTTAAAGATCTTGACCATGGACTTGGCCACCTTTTGATTGCGGGCGTCATAGGACCCGGAACAGCCGACATAATAAAGGACCTCCACCTCCCCGTTGTCCTGGGACAGGATCGGGACATCCAGTCCCTCTGCCCACTCAGCCCGCATCCCTCTCCCCAGATTCCAGGGATTGCTGTTCCTTTCCATGCCCCGGAAGGCGGACTGCACCACAGCCGGGAAGCTGCTCTCCATGAGAACCAGGTACCGCCGCATATCCACAATCTTGGCGACATGTTCCACCCCTACCGGGCACACCTCCATACAGGCCATGCAGTTGGTGCAGTCCCATACGATATCCCCGGGGAGCACGTCGGTTATCACGCAGATACCTTCTTCCTTCTCATCCCCCTCTCTTTTCTGTTGATCCAGCAACCCCTTTCCCGTGGCAAAGAGATGATCCCTGAGGTTCACCACAAGATCTTTGGGCTTAAGGGGTTTTTCACTGATAGCAGCCGGGCAGTTGGCCGTACACTGGCCGCATTCTGTGCAGGCATACAGATCCAGAAGGTGTTTCCACGAGAAATCCGTGATCTCTGCAGCGCCAAACATCTCGGCCTCCTCCATATCCGTGATGGGTCGGAGGGTGCCCTTAGGCGCGGTGGAGTGGAAATAGAGGTTGAAGTGGGCTGCCAGGATATGGAGGTGTTTGGAATAGAGGAGATATACACCAAATCCTAATATGACGATCATATGAACGAACCAGAAGAAATAAAAAAGCGTCCCGGCATAGGGCTTGAGCCCCATCTGAGCAAACACGCTGGAAAAGGCCGTGCCCACAAAGGCCCATTCGGCAAACGGTTTCTCCTCTGCCAGCAGCCTGAAGCCCTCTACCGAGAAGCCGATGATCATCAGGGAGCCTATCAGGATCATGATAATGGCCGCGCCCTTGGACATGATCGGTTCCAGCCTGGGAGGCCTGATGATATACCGTCTCACTGCAGCCCAGATAAGTGCGGAAAGCACGATCAGTCCCGCTGTATCGAGTAGGAAAAAGAAAAAATTGTTGAATCCGTCCCCGAACAGCGCAGGGGACAATTTGTCATAAAATCCCTCTGCAATGTGGAAACCATAACTGATGACAAAAAGGCAGAACCCGTAAAAGATGAGCATATGCCCCAGGCCTGAGCGATCCTTTCTGGTGACGTTCTTAAGGACGCACCGCTGGAGCAGGACCTGGCCCAGGGCGTATCTCAGTCTCGCCCAGGGCCGGTCAAACCTGTCTTCCTCTTTTCCGAGTTTGAGGAGACGTATCAGGAATCGTGCCCTCGGAACAAAGGCATACGTCGCAACCCCTATCAACACCAGAAGAATGATTTTACCGCTTGTCGGTAGCATAAGGTGGCCCTCCTCTTCTTTGAAGTACCGTCTTCGATAAAACAAAACAGGTCGATCTTGAGGCCAGTAGCTCTGCCGAACCGTTACACCGGCAAACGCGCCATTTGTCAGAACGCTACCGGGTCCACCTTGATGCCCACGCGTCTCAGCCGTTCACAGTCCCTTTCCAAGCGACTGTTCGCCACCTCCTTTAGTTTTTCCTGGTACTTTTTGGGGTCATCGTAAGATCCCGTACCATAGATTTTTTCAATAGTTGTCTTCTCCCATCCGGTAGTAAAGACGAACGAGGCGACCAGCCCGAACCCCTTTCTCTCTCCGTCTTCCTGTTTGACAATAATCGATGGGCGCTTCGGCTCCACATCCACAGAAATGGGTATGCCGGTTTGGGCAAAATGAATGAAGTTTTGCAATCTCAGGGCCGGGCTCTTGACCGATGCGTCCCCCTTCAGGCCGATGAAGGAATTCTGGAATGTAAACAGGTCGTGTTCAATGGCGATGCCTGCATCCTTGAGCCTGTCGTAATCCGTCAGCAACCTGTTGTTTGCAATCAAAAGGCAGTCAAGGGCATATTGAGCGTCGTCATCGGCAAAAGAATAATCCTTCTTGAACGCAAATGGCGTGCCGTCAACCGTGCCGCTGTACGCCATAGACAGGATAACCGTATCCACCTGCCGGCCTTCCCGCTCAAACCGGACAACCTTTCGGTCCGGCTTCCCCTGCAACTCAACCTTTTTCCCTGAGACAGCGGCTTCAATCAATGCCTCTAACCTGTTCACTTCTTCAGATATCTTGTTTGTCATGACCGTTTCTCCTTTGGATCTAGTGTGTGTTGAGTCCCCTGATCCGTGCCTGTACAGGCGGTGATCAGTTGACCGTTCTACTTTTGTCCCATTCGTCCATCTCCTGCACTTTCAGGAGATGCAACGGGTGTGCCAATATCATCAGGCCTGCATCATGCATGTTAACCTGTTGTAAATACATCCGAAGTTTAGACCCATGGCGCCTGTTGAAATGCAGATGCCAGGGGGATGTGTCCACTATCTTTACACGTTGTAAATACGAAGGCCCCCCTTTATCCGAAGGCTCAAAAACGCCCTCCGGCGTCGATCTTGTTTACAACCTGGAAAAATCCATGACAAAGGAGGCCGTTCCTTTTTCCGGATCATCTCCCGTATCTGGCGCCGTTTTCTTTTTCAGCAGGGCCAAAAATGGCCGGCAGTCACCGGCCAAGGGACGCGGACAGCCAGATAACACATTAACCTGATTGATAATTCCAGAACCCTTGATTTACGGCCAAAGGCATGCTTAGATGGGCGCCATCAGCCACCACGGGTTCAGCCCGTCATCGGTTCATCCGGTGGCATGAAAATTGTAAATATTTTTCAAAATTTGGAAGCGGTCGATGCGTGTCTGGCGAATATCCCTCAGTTCAAGAGGAAGGTTGTGAAGGGTTTTTGCGGGGAGCATGTACTTCATGAAGTCACAGGCACGGGCCTTGAATCCCTCACTGAAGCGGGCAGGGACAAGGGGCCTGTCGCCAGCAGATCAAGGAGGTATGGAGCTATGGAAGAAAAGGCGACTCATGTTGAATCGGTGTATATGGAAAAGAGGGTCTTTGAACCCGTCAAGTCATTTGTCGAAAATGCTTACATTAACAGTATGGACGAATACAAGAAAATGTGGGAGCGTTCCATCAATGACCCCGAGGCTTTCTGGGGCGAAATGGCCGAAGAGTATATTGACTGGTTCCAAAAATGGGATGGGCCGGTTGAGGAATACAGTTTTAAGGATGATATCTTCCTTCGATACTTCGCTGGTGGAAAGCTGAATGTTACATACAACTGCCTGGATCGTCACCTGAAAACGTGGCGAAAAAACAAAGCGGCCCTCATCTGGCAGGGAGAACCTTTGGATGAAGCGGTCACGTATACGTACCAGCAGCTACACCGCGAGGTCTGTAAGTTTGCTAATGTTCTTAAAGGCTTCGGCGTCAAGAAAGGTGACCGGGTCGCTATTTATCTTCCCATGCTCATGGAACTCCCAGTGGCAATGCTTGCTTGCGCAAGGATCGGTGCCATTCACAGCATCGTATTCGGAGGCTTCAGCGCGGAAGCCTTGAGGGACAGGATCCAGGACTGCGAAGCAGAGACGCTTATTACTGCCAACTGGGGATACCGGTCCGGGAAAGTTCTTTCGAGTAAAGGCAATGCTGATGCGGCCATGAATCAATGCCCCAGCATCAAGAGATGCATCGTGGTGGAGCGGATCAAAAAAGAGACAGAGATGAAAGAAGGCCGCGACTACTGGTATCATGACCTAATGAAAGATGCCTCGCCCCTGTGTGCGCCTGAATGGATGGACGCGGAAGACCCTCTGTTCATTCTTTACACCAGCGGCAGCACCGGCAAGCCGAAAGGGGTGCTTCACACGACGGCAGGGTACCTGCTTTTTACGATGATAACGCTGAAGTACTGCTTTGATATCAAAGATGACGACGTTTGGTGGTGTACGGCTGACATCGGCTGGGTGACCGGGCACAGCTACATCACTTACGGGCCCCTCGGCTTGGGAGGAACCTCCATTGTTTTTGAGAGCGTGCCCAACTACCCGGAGCCTGACCGCTTCTGGGAAGTCGTGGAGAAGTATGGGGTAAACGTTTTTTATACAGCCCCGACAGCTATCCGGGCGATCATGAGAAACGGTGACGATTGGCCGAAAAAAAGGGACCTGAGCAGTCTACGGTTGCTGGGTAGCGTTGGAGAGCCGATCAATCCCGAGGCCTGGATGTGGTACTACACCGTCATCGGAAAGGAACGCTGCCCCATTGTGGACACCTGGTGGCAGACAGAAACGGGCGGCTTCCTGATCACCCCCATTCCCGGCGCTTTTCCCATGAAGCCGGGGTCAGCGGCCAAGCCTTTCTTCGGCGTGGACCCGGTGATCCTGCGACAGGACGAATCGGAAGCGGATGTGAACGAAGGCGGTCACCTTTGCATCAGGAAGCCGTGGCCCGGTTTTATGCGAATGGTTTATGGTGATCCGGATCGATTCAAACAGCAGTATTTTATCCAGCATCCGGGTTATTATTTCTCCGGCGACGGTGCCAGAAAAGATGAGGACGGCTTCTATTGGCTCATGGGCCGGGTGGATGATGTGATCAATGTCTCAGGGCACCGGATGGGGACAGCCGAAGTGGAAAGTGCCCTGGTATCCCATGATGCCGTGGCAGAGTCTGCTGTGGTGGGGTTTCCCCATGAAATTAAGGGACAGGGGATCTATGCATTTGTAACGCTGAAAGAGGGATTTGAGCCTACGGAGGCGCTCAAGAAGGAACTCATCCAGCATGTGAGAAAGGAGATCGGTCCCATCGCCTCTCCGGACAAACTCCATTTTACGACAGCGCTTCCCAAGACACGGAGCGGGAAAATCATGAGACGGATCCTGAGAAAGATCGCCGAAGGTCAGATCGATCAGCTTGGAGACACCTCCACCTTGGCCGATCCCGATGTTGTGGACAGCTTGGTTCAAGGGAGACAGTAATCTGTTTTTCGTCGAGGCGCCTTCCATTGCTCTATGGGGGGCGCCTTCTTCTATGCCCGTATTGCGTCTCTAATGACCGGATAGGGGAAAGGAGGATATCATGACCCGATCTGTTAAGGACAGGGGCTGGACCGTTACGTTCAGCGGGACAGGGATCAACCTGGCATTAGGCATTCTCTATACGTGGAGTATCTTCAAGAGCGCCATCAAGGAATCGATCGAGAAAGGGGGGAGTGGGGCCTTTGACTGGGACCCCGCCGCCCTGAACGATCCCTACGCGGTCTGCTGCATCGTCTTTGCCTTTGCCATGATTTTAGCCGGAAAGTGCCAGGACAGGTTTGGTCCTCGGATAACGGCCTTTATCGGTGGTATCCTGGTCGGGCTGGGGCTTATCTGGATTTCACAAACAACCGACTATACGGCCTGGGTCCTCGGCTTCGGCGTGCTGACCGGGGCGGGTATCGGTTTCGGATATTCGGCGGCCACACCCCCTGCCCTGAAGTGGTTCCCGCCCGCGAAAACAGGATTGATCGCAGGTCTGGTGGTTTCCGGCTTTGGCCTGGCTTCCGTCTATATCGCCCCCCTTTCAAAGTATCTGTTGGGGATCTGGGGGCTGCAGCAGGCCATGCTCTTTTTTGCTATCGCATTCTTGATCGTTGTGTGCGGCCTTTCCATGCTCCTTGTGAATCCGCCGGAGGGGTATGTGCCGGGGCAAACAACCCATCCGGCCAAAAAAGAGGAGAAAGAGGTGCGAATCACGCCCCCCATGGCCGGGTGGCTTCAGGAATCCGCGTCCGCCCTTCAGGCATCGAAAGCGATCCAGATGAAACGAGATATCGGTCCTGCCGAGATAATGAAAAAGGCCGACTTCTATGTCTTATGGGTGATCTATTTTATCGGGGCCGGGGCCGGATTGATGGTCATCGGGAGCGTTGCCGGTATGGCCAAACAGAGCATGGGAGACCTGGCCTTTTTGGCGGTTGCCATTCTGGCGATCGGGAACGCCGGCGGACGCATCATTGCCGGGATTCTTTCAGACCGGATCGGTCGCAGTTACACGCTCATTATCATGCTTGTGTTCCAAGCCTTGCTGATGTTTGCGGCCATTTTTGTCTTTGGCGCTGAAAATGCAAACCCCATCCTTCTGGTTTCAATGGCCACCTTTATGGGATTTAATTACGGGACCAATCTGTCCCTTTTCCCCTCCTACACCAAGGACCTATGGGGATTAAAGAACTTCGGCATCAATTACGGCATTGTTTTTACGGCCTGGGGGGTGGGCGGATTCGTCATGGGGAGACTGTCTCAGATGTTGAAGGCGGGAACCGGCACGTTCAGTTCGTCGTTTGCTGCGGCAGGCGTCCTCCTTCTGATCGGGGTCGCCCTCACATTTGTGTTGAGGGCCAGCCTGGCCCGGCAGGGTCTTACCCAGAAGCGGGGAACGTGAACGAACCGTTCACGGGTTCACAGGTTCAGGGGTTCAAGGTTGACCTGAACCTGTGAACGCTTAGGACGTGAAGATCTCGGGGTGCGCATTCCCCACAGCCGGGTGCGTTCATCAAGGGGATTGCCCCTTGTCGATGCTATCCGCTTTCTCTAAGAGCTTGCTGCACAGGCCCTCTCATGTGGGAAGGAATGACCCATGAAACAAAGGAAAACCATGCCCCTTCCGGCAGTTGATGAGGAAAATAGGCTGAGGGATCAATATCTTCAGTCGCAGGATGAGATGGTGCGGGCGCTCTTTGATTTAAACACCGAAAAGAAGCGCCTGAAGACGGTCTTGAACTGTATGACCAGCGGGGTCATGGTGACCAATGAGCACCAGGAGGTCGTCCTCCACAACCCTGCGCTCCTGCGGCTCATGGAGATTCGCGAAGAGATCAGGACCCCAGCGCCAATGAACCGCATCATCCATGATGAAGGCCTGATCGACACACTTCGGAAGATTCAGAGCGGTGCGTGCAAAATGGATGAATCCATCTCACGGGAAATCCGGGCCGGGGCAAAGGTCCTGCGGGCTGTTTCTGCCCCGGCCCTGGCCCCGGACAGAAATGTATTCTGGAGGATTGCGGGGGCCGTAACCGTGTTTGAAGACATCACCACGTTCAAACAGCTGGATCAGATGAAATCGGATTTTCTGAACATGGTCGCCCATGAGCTCCGCAGTCCCCTTGTTTCCGTGAGGCAGTTGCTTCATGTCCTCTCAGAGGGATTGGCCGGTCCACTCCAGACAAAACAAGCAGATTTTGTCCTACGGGGGACGAAAAAGATCGATGCCCTTCTGGAACTGATTAACGATCTCCTCAATGTGGCCAGGATCGAAGCGGGCGGATATGTCCGGAACAGGGTGCCCACCGATATCGGGAGAATAATCCAGGAAACAGTCTCGCTGATGGAACCGCGGGCAAAGGAACAGGGTGTCACGCTCAACGTCTCCTGTGTGGATATGAAACCGGTTTCAGCCGATCCCAAGGGGATGGAAGAACTCTTCAACAACCTCATTACCAACGCCATCAACTATTCTCCGGAAGGGGGGAAGGTCAGCATCACGGCAAAGAACCTTGGGAACCAGATGGAGATTGACGTGGCAGATACAGGCGTGGGCATCCCTCCCGAGGAACTTCCCAAGATTTTTGACAAGTTCTATCGGGTCAAGCACCCCAAGACCCGGCACGTCACCGGCACCGGGTTAGGCCTTGCCATTGTCAAGAATGTGGTTGACGCCCATGAGGGGACCATTGATGTGCAGAGCGTTCCGGGCAAAGGCACTGTTTTTAAGGTCCTTCTTCCGGTGATACCGCAAATGAACCGAGATTTTTCAACTGATACGGGTAACCAGCGTTTTCACGAAGCTCTCTCCGGCACACGGCCGCCCGGGCGCCGGAGGAACAGGGGCAGTCCTAAATGACGACGTTGTTTCAGGCACTCGGGGGCCTGGGGCTTTTCCTCTTCGGCATGAAGATCATGTCGGAAGGTCTCCAGAAGGTCGCCGGGAAAAAGATGCGTCACATCCTGGGCATGGTCTCGAACAACCGATTTGTCGGTTGCGGGGTCGGGACGCTTGTCACCAGCGTCGTGCAGAGTTCCAGCGCGACCACGGTGATGCTGGTCAGTTTCGTGGATGCCGGTCTTCTGAAGCTCGGTCAGGCCATCGGCGTCATCTTAGGCGCCAATATCGGGACCACGGTCACGGCCCAGCTCATCGCATTCAAGATCGCTGAATATGCCCTCCCCGCGATTGCCGCAGGGGTCCTCCTCAAATTTTTCTTCGGACGTGGAAAATGGGTCTATGCAGGGGATGTGCTCCTGGGCTTCGGTCTGGTATTTTACGGTTTAGGGATGATGCAGGCCGGATTCGCCCCCCTGAAGCAGGACCCGCATTTTGTTGCCTTTCTTACCCGATTCGATGCAGACAATCTTGGGGGAATTCTATTGTGTATTATGGCGGGGACTGCCCTGACCATGGTCCTTCAAAGCTCCAGTGCGACCGTGGGAATTGCCATGGTGCTCGCAAGCCAGGGCCTGTTGAATTTCGAAACCAGCGTGGCATTGATTCTGGGTGACAATATCGGGACCACCATCACGGCGGAGCTGGCCAGTGTGGGGGCCGGTATCAGCGCCCATCAGGCAGCCAGGGCCCATACGCTTTTCAATGTCATCGGCGTTTTCAATGTCGTTCTGTTTTTCCCGCTATTCATAAAACTGGTTCTGTGGCTCACGTCATCTCTTGAAGGCATCGGCCCGCCCGATCTCATGGCAGGAGGACAACGACCCAATATCGCCAGGTATATTGCCAACGCCCACACCTTGTTCAATGTGGTGAATGCGTTCTTTTTCCTCATGGTCCTGCCCTACTTGGTCAAAGTGACCATCTGGCTGACACCCGGAAAGGTCGGGGAAGAGGTGGTGAATGAGCTTCACCACATAAAATTCATAGACACAAAGTTCGCTGAAATGCCTTCCGTCGCCCTGGAGCAGGCCAATTCGGAGATTATTCGGATGGCCGATGCCGTTCAACTCATGCATTGTGAAGTGATCCAGTCCCTCGAGGAAAGGGATTCAAAGAAATTGTCAAAATGGCGGAAAAGGGAGGATGCCCTTGATATTCTTCAACGAGAGATCACTCTCTTCCTGGTAGAGGTGATGCAGGGGCGCATCAGCCCTGAAGAATCCAGGGAGGTGCGCTCGTTGATCCGCATGACAAATAATCTGGAGCGGATCGGTGATGCCACAGAAGAGATTGGAGAACTGATAGGGGAGCTTATTGAACATAATCTGTACCTTTCAGATGACGCGATCAGGGATTATCATGAACTGTCCCATGAGACATTGAACTTCTTAACCCTTGTCGTCAACGCCATGAAACATGGCGATGAGCAGATCATGACAACATCCCGGGAAATCGAAGGGGGCATCATGCGTATGGCGGAAAAGATGAAAGAGAACCATCTTCATCGCCTTCAGAGCGCCGTCTGCACCGTGGATTCAGGTCTCATTTTTGTGAAGATACTCACCGCGTTTGAGAGGATGGGAAGGTCCTGTTACAACATCTCACAGGCAGTGGCAGGGGTCAAATAACCCGTGGCATTATATCCGATGGATGGGAAAAATTTCCTTCCGGATGTAGGCAGCCACCCTGCGGGCTTCTTTAAAGGCTGTTTTTTTCACTTCGCCCTCAGTGTGGTAAGGGTGGTCATAGAGGCTTCCTACCTCCTTTTCAGGCCCGAACATCATCCCCCCCACAAGACCGGCAAATTCATCCTCCGGC
>CAZACO010000009.1:0-20839 GCA_964483185.1 uncultured Desulfobacteraceae bacterium | reverse complement strand
TTGCTTTTCCTTGATTCGCAACAGCGGCCATCGCCTTTTTCACCGATTCAGGATCGCCCAGGTAATTGCGATCGACAGGCCTGAGATCGTCGTCCAGTTCGTAGACAAGCGGCATTCCGGTAGGGATGTTCAGCCCTACGATCTCATCGTCCGGGATATGGTCCAAATATTTTACAAGGGCCCGCAGACTGTTGCCATGGGCCGCGATGATCACCCGCTTGCCTGATCGGATGACCGGTTCAATCGTCTCCTTCCAGTACGGCAGGAAACGTTCGACCGTATCTTTGAGACATTCTGTTAACGGGAGTTCTTCCTCTGTCAGATCCCTGTAACGGGGATCATTTCCCGGATACCGGTCGTCGGACGTATCCAAGGCCGGGGGCCGCGTGTCATAGGAGCGGCGCCAGATCAGGACCTGGGCCTCACCGTGCCGTTCAGCCATCTCCGCCTTGTTGAGGCCCTGGAGCGCCCCGTAATGGCGTTCGTTCAGGCGCCAGTGCCTGTAGACAGGCACCCACATGAGGTCCATCTCATCGAGAACAATCCAGAGGGTGCGGATGGCCCGTTTTAATACAGACGTGAAGGCAACGTCGAACGTATACCCTTCCTGTTTCAGTATCCGGCCTGAATCGAACGCTTCCTCCCTCCCTTTTTCAGACAGATCCACATCTGTCCATCCGGTAAAACGGTTTTCTTTGTTCCATATGCTCTCGCCGTGGCGTAGCAAGACGACCGTGTGCATAGCTCCCTCCTCACATATCCAGCAAAATCTGATTTTTGACGGAACGGGTCTCCCCTGCTGCCATGACAACGATAGCGGGTCTTCCTTTGACCGGACATTTATATTCACAGATGCCGCACCCCACGCATCGCTTAAGATCCACATAGGGCAGTTGAACCGTGCTCTTCGTGCCGTCCGACCGGGTCAGAATGTCCTGGCGAAGATAAATGGCCTTGGGCGATGTGGGGCAGTGTTCCTCGCAGACAATGCAGGGCCCGTTCCCTGACCAGGGAAGACACCTCCCCCGCTCAATATAGGCGGATCCGATCCGAATGGGTCGCTCAATCTTGTCCTTCCCGGAGATTTCCGCGATGGCGCCGGTGGGGCAGACGCTTCCGCAGAGGGTGCAGGTGTATTCGCAGTACCCCAAAGTCATGACAAGGGTGGGGGTCCAGAAGCCTGCCATGCCTCCCTCTGTCAGAGCCGGGTTAATGACATTGGTGGGGCAGACCTTCATGCAGAGCCCGCACCTCTGGCAGAGTTCCAGAAAGTCTTTCTCTTCCAATGAACCCGGCGGCCTGATCAGACGAGGATCTGAGACCTTGTGAATATGACCGTCTAATCTCCCCAAGAACGGGAGTGATACGCCCGCCATCAAGCCCCCCAGAACGGCCCTGCGGCCCATATCCGGGCCCCTGTTCTGTACGGGAAACCACCTGAACCTGAACGTGAGTGCGTCTTCAGGGCACCTGTGAAAACAGTTGAAACAGAGGAGACACTCGCTGCTGTCCCAATCCAGGCCGGGCCCGGGGGAAGCGGCTCCCTGGCAGGTGAGGGTGCACATCTGGCAGTCGGTGCATGCTCCGCGGTTTTTTTCCAGCCTCAGAATGCTGAATCTGGAGAAGATGGCCAGCAGTGCCCCCAGGGGACAGAGGGTGCGGCACCAGAACCGGGGCCTGATCCGATTGAGAAACAGGATGACCAGAAAGAGGGCGCCGATAAACCATCCGGTCTTGAAAGACGGGTACCCATATCCGAAGACCGGCGACGCGATCTCTTCAGCCCCGTAGCCCAAAAGATTCAGGGGCTTGATGTCACTCCCTGCAATCACATCACAGGCCTCTTTGATGCCGTTCCCGATTGCCGGGAAAACGGCCAGGGCCAACGAACGGAAGAAAAGGGAGATGGGATCCAGAAGCCCCGTGATGTTGAGCCCTATAAGAGAGGAGACGAGAACCGTGAAGAGAAGAAAATATTTGACCTTTTGACTCCCTCTTTTCTGATTGGCCTGGATCATGGCCTTCCCCTTGAGGGAGGGCCGGATTGCTCCCGCCATATGGTGGGTCGTCCCGAACGGGCAGACAAACCCGCAGAAAACCCTTCCAAGGAGGAGCGTCAGCAGGATGACCCCCACAGCCCAGAGAAAACCTTTGATCCATGTGTGTCCGGACAGAAGCGAAGTGAGCCATACGAGGGGATCCAACTGAAAAAAGAACGTGGCCGGATAGCTCAGCCGGATATCCTGTTCTGTGGTGATCGCTGTAGAATAATCCAGGTAAACATTATCAGGGAAGCGCGTCTGTACGAGCAGGAAAAGAAAGAGGACCAGGAAAAAGGCCTGGCTGATTCGTCTTAACCAGATGATATGTCTGGCCTTCACAGGACGACCTGTTTTTGGGTCAGTGTGGTCAGATCACAGGACCCAAGGCCCTGTTTCTGCGCAAGAACCATGTAGCCGACCGAGTCTGGAGAGATCTGGAAAAGACCTGCTGCCCTGGCGTCGGCAGCTACCTGGTCATTGCTCAGGATCAGTCGATTCATGATTGCCACGTCCGATTGAGTCCCTCCTGACGGCCCGTTTTTCACCATGATCCGGGTGGCGTCGATAAGGGTGACGGTCGGTTTGAAGAAACGGGCCAGGTCCACAATCGTCTGATGAATGTCCTGATGCAGGGCATTTCGTCTCCCCCCTACCCCCCCTATCCAGTTTTTCATGCCAAGGGTCAGTTTGCACAGTTGATGGACCTTGGCCACGGGAAGATTGATCACCTTGTCTGCCTCGATGAGGGGGACAAAAACCGGCCACACATCCAGACGGTGTCCCTGTATCTTCATATCCCGCATCAGGGATGACCGGGGAGTGACAAGGTCGGCCCCGGTCTTTTTGGCAACCATGCCGGCCCCTGTGATGGCGAAACAGCGACTGGCATTGTGAATGGTATTATCAGCGATCCTTACCTTCTTCGCACCTGCATTAAGGGCCAGTTTGACCACAGCCTCGATCACATCGGGATTGGTGGTGGCCGCGAGATTTGGGGGCCTGGCCCAGGAGAGATTGGGCTTGACCACTACGATATCCCCTCTTGAAATAAATTGGCCGATACCGCCGGCCGCGTCAAACACCCTCCTCGTCAATTCCTCAACAGAATAGCCCGCCTCCTGACCGACCCCCTCAATCAGAAAGCCTCCGCTTTTCTCCCCGGCCCGTGCCTCGCGTGGCACTTGCCCCGGCCAGCCGGCTGCACAGGCAAGGACAAGTGACCCGGAAACGCAAAGCCCTTTCTTTATCGCCTCTCGGCGGGTGATAGGCGTATCCATGGTTTTCTCCATTTGGGGATTCACAGGTTCAAGGTTTCGCAGGCTCCGTTAGCTCCGTTTGAACCGACTTGAAAACAACCGTCAAATCATCTATGTTTTAACAGCCCGGGTTTGGACAAATGGATTAAACAATCGATCATTTTTGTAAACGATATGAGACCTTTAAAAAACGTTTCCCGCTTCAGCGGGATTACCCACAGGAATTATTAAATATTTCGAGGATGAACATCCTAACGCAACACAGAGATTGGGCCTCCGGCTCGGAAAGAGAGCCTTCGCCTCGGAGAGCCAGAGAGGGTCTTTTTCAAAGATTTTATTATACTACAAGTCCAGAGAGCACACAAGTGCCAAGAAAATATGGCGTAGGTCATGTGGTAAAATGACAACTTCCGGAACTCAAAAACCGAATACACTGGCAATTGCAGGGTTTTTGGCCCCGTTTGTGGCAGCCGGGATCACCGGACTCTTGATACTCTGCCTCGGGGAGGATATCAAGTCGTTTAAGATTTCTCTTCTTTATTTGACAATCGTCCCTCTCATCCTCCTGGCAGGCCTCTTCTTCTCTCTAAAATCGATCCCGCTGATCCAAAAACTGGGAGACAAGGATTATGCCTATTCCGGTCTGGTTCTGAATCTACTTTTTCTTGTTGTCTATGTCACATCTTTGATATATTTCTCTTAACTCCCCGGTTCTCCCCTCTGATGGCCCGCTTTCAACCCCCGGGCACATGCTGATGACCCATGCATGTAGTGCTCTAACCTTTCTTGACCCCATTATATTGAGTTTGATCTAAAGAATTCATCCAAAATAACGAAAAATTCTGCAAATAGCTTGTTTTCCTGTTTTTTTTCTTGACAAAAGCGATTTTTTTGGTGATAGTGTCACAAAGTGGAATAAATTGCCATAAAGTGCCATGTTTAGAGGACGTTCAAAACATATTCTTGACGATAAGGGTCGCCTAGCAATCCCCGCGAGATTCCGGGAGGTATTGGACCGCAGAGATAACGACTGCCTGGTGGTCACCAGCAAGGACAGGTGCCTCTGGGCATTTACCAGAGACGATTGGCAGGCCCTTGAAGATAAGGCAGCGAATCTCCCCCTCTTTGATAAGGCGGGAATTGCATTTTTAAGAGGTTTTATCTCATCCGCAGTGGAATGTCGAGTCAAGAGCGGGAGGATAACGATACCTCCCAGCTTGCGAGAGGATGCAGGATTGCAGAGAGAGGTGGTGCTCGCCGGACAACTGAAAAAATTTGAGATTTGGGACAGAGAAAGATGGGACGAGGAGTTTGAAAGAGTCAAGGACGCCTTTCCAGAGGCCAGTCCATCTCTATTAGAACTGCGAATTTAAGGGCTTAACCTTGGAATACCTTCATGTACCGGTGCTTGTAGAGGAGGTCATCAAACACCTTGTCCATCTCCCGCAAGGGATATATGTGGACGGAACCACAGGCACCGGCGGTCACAGCGAAGCGATTTTAAGGAAATTGGCCGGAAGGGGACGCCTGATCTGCTTGGATAGAGATCCTGAGGCTGTCAATCTGAGCAGGAAACGACTGAGCGCTCTCAATGACACCGTCTCCGTGATCAAGGCGAACTTTGCCGACCTGGATGAGGTCATGAAGGATCTCAGCATCAGGAAGGTAGAGGGTGTTTTATTAGACTTGGGCATGTCCTCTTACCAGCTTGAGAAATCTGGCAGGGGGTTTAGCTTCAGCAGGGGGGAGCCTCTCGACATGAGAATGAATCCCGAAAGCGAGCTTACCGCAAGTCATTTTGTAAACGACCTCTTTGCAAAGGATCTCGAGGAAATATTAATAGATTATAGCGAAGAAAAGAGGGCGAGATCGATTGTCAAGGCCATTATTCGCGCGCGCGCAAAAGGACCGATTGAAACCTCCTCCCAGTTAGCTGCTTTAATTGATGCGGCATCTCCGAAATCTCGTCGATACAAGGCCAGGCACCCTGCAACACGAACGTTTCAGGCCCTCAGAATAGCTGTCAACAAAGAACTGCAACACCTCGATACGTTTCTTGATAAAATCCCGTCGTTAATGGCGACAGGTGGGACGCTGGTCGTACTCTCCTACCATTCACTTGAAGATCGACGCGTCAAACGGGCCATGGTTGAATGGGAAAAGAGATGTTCCTGCCCCCCTGATTTTCCTCGGTGTGTTTGCGGAAAGGTTCCCCTTTTTAGACGCCTGTTCAAAAAGGGACTGAAACCAAGCCAGGAAGAGCTTGATAACAATCCGAGAGCACGCAGCGCTATCATGAGAGCTGCGGAAAGGGTTTCGCCATGACAAGGCCAGAAAAACTATCAAGAATGATGGTGTCCCGCAATGCAAAGACAGGCGTCCGGGTCAGAAATTCCCGGCTTAAAAAGCGCCGGCTTCATGTCACCAAAAAACAGGTTGTTCTGATTATCTTGATGTTGTTTTTCTTCATGGGGAGCGGGATCAGTTATGTATGGTCGAATTTTGAAAAAACCCAGATCGGCTATGATCTGAGTCAATTGAAAAAGGAAGAGATGCGGCTCAAAGAGATCAACCGAAAGCTGCGACTCGAATTGGCACTGTTAAGATCCCCTCAGAATCTAGAGCCCAAGGCCGTCAAGGACTTGGGACTCAGACAACCCACACCTGAACAGATTGTCATGTTGCCATGAAGGTTAAGGAAAAGAAATGGATTCGATTTCGTATTTATGTGGTAGCACTTTTCTTTTTGCTTGGTTTCGGGACAATATTTGCCAGGGCCTACCAGCTCCAGGTCATCGAAAGGGATTATCTAAAAGGCACGGCCGAGAACGGTATCATCGGGACAACAAAACTCCCTCCAGAACGTGGGACCATTTATGACAGGGAAAGAAATGAATTAGCCCTCAGCGTGCAGGTAGGGTCTGTTTTTGCGCATCCAAAGCAAATCAAAGATAAGATCAAAGCGGCCAGACAGTTGTCCCGGATCTTGCCTGAAAAGGAAGCCGAGATCCTCAAACTCCTGAGGCGCAATCGTTCTTTTGTATGGATCAAGCAGAAAATACCGCCAACCCTGACTCAGCAGGTGGCAGGCCTGAAAATTGATGGTGTTGGCGTGACCGCCGACGTCAGGCGGTATTATCCAGGCCGGGAAATTGCAGCCCACCTGATCGGCTTTGCCGGCTCGGACAATCAGGGGCTCGAGGGGCTTGAAAAAAAATACGACGCCCCATTGACAGGGCCAGAACACAGCCTGATCCGAATGCGGGATGCCTTGGGCCGACCCTTTGCCATTAACAAACCGGTCCCTTCCGGCCGAGGGATGCACCACCTGATTCTCACCATCGATAAGGACATCCAGTATAAGGCCCAGCAGGCCCTAAAAGCGGCGGTAACAAAAAGCAGGGCCAAAGGGGGGCACTGCCTCATCGTCGACCCAAAGACAGGTGAGATACTGGCAATGGCCGTGGTCCCGGAATTCAATCCCAATTTCTTTTCCAGATACAGGCCTGATCAATGGAGAAACCGGATCATTACCGACTGTTTTGAGCCAGGCTCCACCATGAAGGCGTTTCTTCTGTCAGCGTCTTTAGAGGAATCTGTGGTAACACCCCTTACGGAATTTTATTGTGAAGAGGGGACATATAAGGTCGGTGGACGGGTGGTCCACGATACTCACAAATATGGCAAGATGAGCGTTTCGGACATCGTTGTCCGTTCCAGCAATATTGGAGCGATTAAACTCGGTCAAAAACTCGGATATGCAACGTTCTGCGATTATTTGAAACGATTTGGTTTTTCCAGGAAGACCGGCATTGATCTGTTTGGCGAAAGAGAAGGATTTATCAGGGATCCGGAAAGGGCAAGGAAAATTGATCAGGCAACGCTCTTTTTTGGGCAGGGGATGACCGCCACGTCTTTACAACTGGCAATGGCCATGGCGGCCATTGCAAATGGAGGAAAACTGATGCGTCCTTTTGTTGTTAAAAAAATTGTTGATGAATCAGGCCGTGTGGTTGAAGAGACCCGCCCGAAGGTTGTGAGAAGGGTCATTTCTGTCCAGACAGCCAAGAAAGTCACCACCATTCTGGAGGGCGTTGTGGGGAGTGAAGGGACAGCCGTTAAGGCCGCCATATACGGATTTCGGGTAGCGGGAAAGACAGGCACATCGCAAAAGGTTGACCCCAAGACAAAGAGATATTCCAAGAGCAAATACATCGCCAGTTTTGTCGGTTTTGCCCCGGCAGATCGCCCAAGTCTATTGATTTACGTGCTGATTGACGAACCGAAAGGTGTTGTGTACGGGGGCCTGGTGGCGGGACCCGTCTTCAGTGAAGTGGGTTCGTGGTCTCTGAATCACCTCAGGGTCAATCCGCAGCCGGACTTGCTCGCAGTGGTTGAAGCCAACCCTGATAAGGTCTCCACAGATGCCCCTGAAGACGGCGGCAAGCGGTCTGTATCGCCCGAGGTGAATCAGATTGCCGATCAGTTGGAGGCGGGACTGCTCCCCGATTTCAAAGGGATGGGGATGAGAGAGGTGCTCAAGAGAGGCAGGTCGTTGGGTCTGAAGGTGTGTTTGGAAGGCTCCGGCCTGGCCATAAAGCAGAAACCAGAGGCCGGATCGCCGCTTAATGCAATTCATACGGTGAAGGTGAGTTTCAATCCTCCGGGATAATTTTCGGTTTTGGATTGCGGGCCCAACACATCATTAAACCTCTGACGTTGGTCTTTGGACCTCGGAAAACATGCGGTTAAGACAACTCATAGATGGCATCACCGCTCACGATTTTCAGGGCGACGCTGACGTAGAGATATCCGGGATTGCCTATGATTCCCGTTCGGTACGGCCGGGCAGCCTGTTTGTTGCCTTGAAAGGCCATACGCAGGACGGCCATGATTTCATCCGGGATGCGATCTCGAAGGGTGCCGCAGCCGTGATCTCGGAATCGGCCTTCCCTTTCAGGGGAAGTCGGCACACAGAAAAGGTCGCCATCATTCAGGTCCCGGACTCCCGCGATGCCTTATCCCGGCTTGCCGTCAGGTTTTTTGAGATGCCTTTCAAGACAATGAATCTGATAGGAATTACCGGTACGAACGGGAAAACCACAACGGCCTACCTGCTTGAATCTATTCTTATCGCGGCCGGGAAACGGCCGGGCGTGATAGGGACGATCAATTATCGATTCTCGGGCCATGTACAGGAAGCGCCGGTAACCACACCCGAATCCTTAGACCTGATGCAGACCTTGCGCAGCATGGCGGATAGCGCGGTTACCGATGTCGTTATGGAGGTTTCCTCCCATTCCTTAGACCAGGGAAGGGTCAGAGATTGTCCCTTTCAAGTGGCGATTTTTACGAACATTTCCAGAGACCATCTGGATTATCACCGGTCCATGGAGGCGTATTTTGAGGCGAAGGCACGGCTTTTCAGGTCTTTCCCGGAAAAGGGGGCTGGCGGTCCGGTCCAGGCGGTGATTAACGCTGATGATCCGAAGGGGCATGATCTGATCAAACTGACAGACGCCCGGGTCATAACATATGGCATGGGGGAAGAGTGTGATGTCAGGGCCGACACCGTCAACGTAAGTCAGGCAGGCCTTACGGCCAGGCTCATAACTCCTCAGGGTGAAGTAGAAATCGTCTCGCCGCTGATCGGGGCGTTCGATATATACAACATCATGGCGGCCGCTGGGGGGGCCCTCTCTATAGGGATCGACCTCGAATCCATATGTTCCGGCCTGAAGCGGCTCAAAGGGGTCCCGGGTCGTCTGGAATTCATAAAAAACAGACGGGGATTAGCCCTGGTCGTAGATTACGCGCATACCCCGGACGCCCTCTTAAAGGCACTGGAGGCCGTGAGGTTGTTGACAGATGGGCGTGTGATAACGGTTTTCGGATGCGGGGGTGACAGGGACAGGGGGAAAAGGGGAGAGATGGGTCGTATTGCAGGGATACGGAGCGACAGAGTCATCATCACGTCGGACAACCCGCGGATGGAAGATCCTGCGGCAATTGCAGGCCAGATCGAAGCGGGCGTCATTGAATCAGGCGTCAAGGATTACGTGCTCGAACTGGACCGCAAAAAGGCCATCCAAAGAGCGGTCCAGACGGCCCATAACGGAGACCTGATCCTGATTGCCGGAAAAGGCCACGAAGACTACCAGATTATCGGCAGAGAGAAAAGGGCTTTCGATGATCGCTTGGTGGCTGCTGAAGCAGCCAATGATATGTGATATGCCAGGCATTCTCGGGTTCAGGTTTGTGGGGTTCAGGTGCTCTTCAATGGGTCATCGTCGATAATCACGCTTTTATCTCAAGCGGGGAAAACATGCCGGTCGGTTGGGGAGACATAACTATCGGAGAAATCCTCGGCCCCATACGCGGGTTCCTGATTTCAGGAGATCCGAAGACTGTTTTGACGGGAATCAATACCGATTCGAGGACCACGCAAGATGGCGACCTCTTCTGGGCCCTGAGCGGAGAGAGGTATGATGGTCATGACTTTACTCTCACGGCCATGGAACACGGTGCATACGGAGTTGTCGTTCAAGGCAGTTGGGTACAATCGAAACGGGCAGATCCGGATGCGTATCGGTCCGCGTTCCCGAATCAAGCGGTCATCTCCGTAGACGATACATTAAAGGCCCTCGGGGATCTGGCCGCATGGTGGCGTCGCCGGCACGACCTCAAGGTCGTGGCCATCACAGGGAGCTCCGGCAAGACGACAACCAAAGAAATGGCGGCCACGATTCTTGAATTGGGGCAGAGAACGCTGAAGAATCAAGGGAACTTCAACAATCTTATCGGGTTGCCTCTCACGCTCCTTAGACTCGACAGGGATCATGAAAGGGCTGTACTGGAAATGGGGATGAACCGGCCCGGAGAGATCTCCAGGCTGACTGAAATAGCAGACCCTGATGTCGGCGTGATCCTCAACGTGGGCATGGCCCATCTTGAAGGGGTGTCGAATCTAGAGGGGGTCGCAAAGGCAAAGGCTGAGTTGATCGAGAAAATGTCATCTAAAGGCCTCGTGATCCTGAATGGCGATGATGAGCCCCTGATGAAAAGGGCCTCCATATTTTCGAGACAAAAAATGACCTTTGGCCTCGGGGAAGGAAATGATGTCAGGGCAACCCACATCAGAGAGGACGGGCCTGAAGGGACCCGCTTTAATCTTGAATACCAGGACAACGCCTGGCCGGTACATGTAAAGGTCCCGGGGGGCCATAATCTGAAAAATGCCCTGGCCGCGGCCGCAATCGGTCTCAGCCTGCATGAACCCCCCGAACATATCATACAGGGATTGAGGATGTTTTCGGGGATTAAGGGCCGGTTCGAAGTGGCCCTCCTCTCTCAGGGAATAACCCTTGTTGACGATACTTACAATGCCAATCCCTCTTCCCTCGGGGCTGCTATCCAGTCTGTCAGATCATTGGTGAGGGAGGGAGGGAGGATCATTGTGGGTCTGGGGGAGATGATGGAATTGGGGGATGCCGCCATCCACTCCCACAGGGAGGCCGGGCGAAAGGTTGCAGAGGGAGGCTGCTATGCCTTTCTCGCCATGGGCGCGCATGCCCGCGAGATGATACACAGTGCCCGGACGGCAGGCATGCCTGAGAGTCGCCTGAAGGTCGTAGAAACACATGATGAAATGGTGAAGGAAATAAAAGAAATGATGACAGAGGGAGACCTGATTCTTCTCAAGGGCTCACGGAAGATGCAACTTGAAAAGGTAGTTGAGGGGCTGCGCAGGAGCGAGCATTGCGCATAGCGCATGGGGCGTATGGCATAGACTTTCAGGGCGGGCGCTGCCCGACAGGAACCGGCCCAATAATGATGGAGTGATTCCCAAAGGAGGAAAGACCACTATGGAGACCGTAAAGAAAGTACTGGTTGTAGATGATGAAAAGGGGATCAGGTTTTTGTTATCCGAAGTCCTGCTGAACCAGGGGTACGAGGTGAGCCTGGCAAGAGACGGCCAGGAATCATTAGATAAATTGGAGAAAGACCATTTTGACCTGGTTGTCACCGACATCAACATGCCCAGGTTGGACGGTGTTGCCATGCTGAAGAACATGAAGAAAACCGGTCGCAGTGAAAAGGTGATTATCATGACAGGAGATCCCTCAGACCAGAGGCTGTCGGACCCGGAAATTCCACACGTAATCACCCGTCTTCTCAAACCATTCGGGATAGATAACTTCCTGAATGTGGTGCTTTCCGCCATCGGTAACGGGGTGGAGATCGTCGGCAGCAAACAGGCACAGGCTGTCACAGGTTAAGGATTAGGGGTTCCAACAAGATGCTTTACAAGCTGATCTACCTATTTCATACAGACCTATCATGGCTGAACGTTTTCAGGTACATAACGTTCAGGACCATCCTCTCCAGCCTGACCGCGCTGGTGATCTGCTTCCTCTTCGGGGGCTGGGTCATCAGAAAACTCGGGGCCATGCAGGTGGGGCAGCAGATCCGGGAAGATGGTCCCCCTGATCACAAATCCAAGGCAGGAACACCCACCATGGGAGGATGCCTGATTCTCCCGACAATTATCCTTGCGACCCTCCTCTGGGCCGATCCGCTGAATATCTATATATGGCTCGTGACATTCGTCGTCCTCTTCTTCGGGGGTATCGGATTTGCCGATGATTATCTGAAAATATCGCGGAAAAACAGCCGGGGCCTGGGGGCGGCTGTCAAGTTCTTGCTCCAGATATCAGGCGCCCTTATCGTGTCCCTGATACTCTATTTTTATCCAGGCTTTGATTCTTATCTCAATGTCCCCTTTTTGAAGAACATCTCCCCCGATCTCGGGGTCGGCTATATCCCATTTGCACTTTTCATTATCGTCGGCACGTCCAATGCCGTCAACTTGACAGACGGGCTGGACGGGCTCGCGATCAGCCCCCTCATCGTGGCCTTTGCCAGCTACCTGATTTTTGCCTACTTGGCGGGGAATATCAAGACCGCTTCCTATCTTCAGATCCCGTACCTCCCCGGGGCCGGCGAGATTTCGGTCCTTTGCGGCGCCGTGGTGGGGGCCGGTCTCGGATTTCTCTGGTACAACGCCTATCCTGCCGAGATTTTCATGGGTGACGTGGGCTCTCTCCCGTTAGGAGCTGTCTTGGGCACGGTTGCCGTTATCACCAAGCAGGAACTGGTGCTGATCCTCGTGGGGGGGCTGTTCGTGGTTGAGGCGCTGTCTGTGATCTTCCAGGTGGCATACTTCAAACTGACCGGGGGGCAGAGAATCTTTCGGATGGCACCGATCCATCATCACTTTGAGTTGAAGGGGTGGCCTGAACCAAAGGTGATCGTTCGATTCTGGATTATTGCCATCATCCTGGCCCTCCTCTCCATCAGCACCCTGAAGTTGAGGTAAGCAGAATGCAGCCGGAACAAGATCCAATCCCGCCTAACGGCGGGACCAAAGGCCATCCCTTCATGTCGGCGGGACCCAAATCAAAGGTGCTGGTCGTAGGACTCGGTATATCAGGGCTCTGGACGGCTCGATGGTTAGCGAAACGAGGCGCGGATGTGACGGTCAGCGAAATGAAGAGGTCGTCAGATATCGATCCTGTCATACTAAGTGATCTACGGGAATTGGGTGTCAAATTGGAGACAGGGGGGCATAAGAAAGAAACCTTTTTGAATGCGGAGATGATCATCGTGAGCCCTGGCGTGCCCCATGATATGCCGCTCATACGGTCCGCAGTGGAAAGAAAAATCCCGGTGATCGGCGAAATGGAGTTGGCCAGCCGTTTTATTGATGCCCCGATCATTGCCGTCACCGGCACCAACGGCAAGACCACTGTGACCACGCTTCTGGGACAGATCATTGAAAATGCCGGATTCAAGGCCTTTGTAGGGGGCAACATCGGGACGCCCCTGACAGTCTATGCTGCCGGCGAACAGGATGCAGACTACCTTGTACTGGAGGTGAGCAGTTTTCAATTGGATACCATTGAGACCTTTTCTCCTTTCATTTCCATTATCCTCAACATCTCCCCCGATCATCTGGACCGGTATCCTGACTTTGAGGCCTATATTCAATCAAAATTGAGGATCTATGAGAATCAGGGCCATGGACAGTATCTCATCCTCAATCACGATGATCCGAGGCTTTCTTCAGTACATCCGTCTTCCGACATCGCTCTCCTTTGCTATGGCGTTGAGAAAAAGGAGGGGCGGCACGCCTATTTAGAAGGAGGGGCGGTGAGTGCCAGCTTGAATGGCGCGACAAGCCAGCGCTTTTCTTTGGATAGCTTTGCCCTGCCCGGCGCTCATAATCGGGAGAATCTCTTAGGGGCTGTCCTGGCAGGCATGGTGCTCGGGATTGACGCTGCCATTATTCAAAAAACGATCGACCGGTTCAAGGGCCTTCCACACAGGATCGAGTATGTGGGCGAGTTCAGTGGCGTGCGATTCTACAATGACTCAAAGGCCACCAATGTAGACGCAGCAATGAGGTCAGTCGCCAGTTTTGATCGGCCTCTCATCCTTATAGCAGGCGGCCGTCACAAGGGCGCGGACTACGCGCCCCTGGTCAGAGCAGGCCGTGGAAGGTTAAGAGGAGCCGTCTTTTTAGGGGAGGCCCAGGGACTGTTGGCGGAATCCTTCAGGGAGAACATCCCTTTTTCCCTGGCCGGAGATATGGAAGACGCGGTCGGCATCGCCTTTTCCATGTCGAAACCGGGTGATGCGGTTCTTTTGGCCCCGGCATGCTCAAGCTTTGATATGTTTTCTGATTACTCGCACAGGGGTGAGGCGTTCAGAGCCGCGGTTGAGGGCCTTATTTATGGCTGAAAAAAAGACCTCAAACTCGGGATACGATTATATGATACTTGTTCCTGCCATCCTTTTGATCACGCTGGGATTGGTCGTCGTTTACAGCGCCAGCTCCAACCTGGCGGAACATCGTCTGGGAGACAGCTATTACTACCTCAAGAAACAGGCCTTGTTCTGCGTCATCGGCGTCGGTCTGATGATATTGACAAGATATATCCCCTGCACTCTTTATTCCAAATTTGTTTACCCGTTACTTTTGCTCAGTGCCTGTCTCCTGGCCCTGCTCTTCGTCCCGGGCCTGGGGCGTAAGGTGGGAGGCGCCTACAGGTGGATGAGTTTGGGCAGCTTTTCGTTTCAGCCTTCTGAACTGGCAAAGTTCTCTCTGGCTGTGTATATGGCGTACTCCATGTCCAAAAAAGGGACAGACATGGAGACATTCTCAAAGGGTCTCGTACCTCACCTCCTGGTTGCCGGGGCATTTATGTTGCTCATCGTCCTTCAGCCGGATCTCGGAACTGCGGTGATTGTCGGCGGGTGGGTTCTGATCGTACTATTTGTGGGGGGTGTAAGGATTTTTCAGCTTTTTTCCATTTTTCTCGTCTCCACCCCGGTTGTTATATGGCTGATCCGGCATGCTGATTATCGACTCAACAGGTGGTTGGCCTTTTTGAATCCCTGGGATGATCCCAAAGGTATCGGATTTCAGATCATACATTCCTTCTTGGCGTTCGGATCAGGGGGTATATTTGGCGCGGGCTTAGGCAACAGCAAACAGAAACTCTTTTATCTGCCCGAGCCCCATACCGATTTTGCCCTCTCCATCATGGGTGAAGAATTAGGTCTCATAGGTGTGTCGGCCATTATCGTCCTGTTCGGGATCCTGATCACGGGGGGGATACGCGTGGCGCTTAAGGCAAAGGACCTCTACAGCACCTATCTGGCGATCGGCCTGACGTCTTTTATCGGGCTCCAGGTGCTCATCAATATGGGTGTTGTCATGGGGTTACTTCCTACAAAGGGACTCACGCTTCCCCTTATCAGTTATGGCGGTTCGTCTCTGGTCGTCACCCTTGCGAGCATCGGTGTGCTGTTGAATATTTCATCGAGAAGCTAATGGAACGAGGTACTGAAAGGGATAAACGTCGAATCCCACTGCGAGCGGGAAACGTCCAACATTCAACGTCGAATGGAAAATGGAAAATGACGCCGGGGTTCCGCCTGGTCATCGCCGGGGGCGGCACAGGGGGGCATCTCTTTCCGGGTATCGCGGTGGCGAGGGCGCTGAAAACACGGATTGAGGATGCAGAGGTTCTCTTTGTAGTAGGCAGGAAACGGATGGAAACGGATATAGTGTCCCGCGCCGGGTTCGAGGCCGTTTCCATCGATGTGGAAGGGATAAAGGGTCGGGGCTGGAAAAAGGGGTTGTCTGTGCTTATGAAACTGCCGAAGAGCCTTTTTCAGTCTGTGTCTATTATCAGACAATTTTCGCCCTCCTTTGTCCTTGGTGTTGGGGGGTATTCAGCCGGACCGTTCTGCGTAGCGGCGAAGTTCATGGGGATACTCACAGCCATCCATGAGCAGAATTCCTACCCCGGGGTTACGAATCGTCTGCTCTCTAAATTCGTGGATCGCATCTTTATTTCGTTTGAGGAAAGCAGACCTTATTTTGAGAAAAAAGAGGCGATTCTCACCGGCAATCCGGTTCGGCGCGAACTCTTCCTGAGCCTGCCGAATGGGCCTGAAACGCGTGACAAACTCACGGTCTTGGTCGTGGGCGGGAGTCAGGGCGCTCAGGCGATTAACAAAACATTTGTGGATGCCTTGTCCTTTTTGGTTCGCAAAGGGAAAAAAATCGAGGTCATTCACCAGACCGGAAAAGGGGATTACGAGCGGGTCCTTGAAGACTACCGGGCCAGGGGGCTTAAAGGAGAGGTTGCGCCATTTATTACAGATATGGGCGATGCCTACAGCAGGGCAGACATTGTGGTGAGCAGGGGTGGGGCAACCACCATCTTTGAATTGGCCGCATTGGGAAAACCTTCGATCCTTATCCCCTATCCGTATGCCACCAACCGTCACCAGGAGATAAATGCCGGCGCCCTGGTTCGAGCAGGGGGTGCCGAAATGATACTGCAGGAAGACCTGACCCCCGAGGGTATGGCGAGTACATTGATCAAATATATGGACGACCGGCCGGCCCTGAAAACGATGGGTGAACGGGCACGCAAAATAGGCAGAACCGATGCGGCAGTGGTCATCGTGGACAAGATGATGGAGAGCGTTCAAGGGCCTGAAGTGCCTAAAATGGACTAAAATGCCTAAAGTTAAGGTTGGCCGCCCGATTCGATCGGGCTGCAACCCGCAACCCGCAACCTGAAACCTCAAGGACGACAAGCGGTTTGAGTCATGACACAATTCGGAAAGATCAAACATATCCATTTTGTGGGGATCGGCGGAATCGGCATGAGCGGGTTGGCCGAGCTCCTGATCAACTTGGGTTACAAGATCAGCGGATCCGACCTGAGGGAGACGGACGTGACCCGACGACTTTTAGGCCTTGGCGGGAATGTCTTTAAGGGGCACCAAGGGGACCATGTGGAAGGCGCCGATGTGGTGGTCTATTCCTCGGCCGTAGCGGGCGACAATCCTGAAATTTCAGGGGCAAAGGACCGCCATATCCCCGTGATACCCAGGGCCGAGATGTTAGCGGAACTGATGCGGCTCAAGTATGGCGTAGCCGTTGCGGGGGCCCACGGTAAAACAACGACCACGTCCATGGTCGCATCTATTCTGACCTGCGGGCAGCTCGATCCGACCGTCGTTATCGGGGGAAGGCTCGACATCTGGGGCGGCTCCAACGCCAAATTGGGTCAGGGGGATATCCTGGTGGCTGAGGCAGACGAGAGTGACGGCTCTTTCTTAGCTTTGTCCCCTACCATTGCAGTGGTGACAAACATCGATCAAGAACATATGGACCATTACGGTGACATGGAGGCCATTCGTCAAACATTTGTCAGTTTTATAAATAGGATTCCTTTTTACGGCGCCGCCATACTCTGTCTTGACAATGAGGAGATCCAGGGAATTATTCCCCGTCTGAAAAAGAGATGCGTGACCTATGGAATGAGTCCCCAGGCGGACCTCAGGGGAAAGGATCTGGAAAAAGAGCGATGGGGCTCCAGCCTTGAGGTCGTCTACCGGGACAGTTCATTGGGAAGGCTAACCGTGGGAATACCCGGAGAGCACAATGTCCTTAACGCATTGGCCGCTGTTGCCGTTGGGCTCGAATTAGACTTAAGTATCGACGTGATCAAAGAAGGTCTCAAGGCCTTAGGGGGTCTTTCAAGGCGCTTCCAGCGTAAAGGTGAGAAGGACGGTATCCTCCTCTTGGACGACTATGGTCACCATCCCACCGAGATTATGGCGACGCTTAAAACGGTCAAGGAGTGCTGGCCCGACAGGCGGTTGATTGTGATCTTCCAGCCACATAGATACACGCGAACTCAGACCCTGTTGGACCGTTTTGCCATCTCCTTTAATGATGCGGACATCCTTGTTGTCTCATCAATCTTTCCTGCCGGGGAGACCCCGATTGAGGGGGTCAATGCAGAGAGGTTGGCCCAGGCTATCAAAGATCATGGCCACAAGGAGGTCATCTTCTGTCCCGGCCAGGAAGAGATCGTTCCCACCCTCCTGGGCCTCGTGAGACCGGGGGATCTGGTCGTGACCCTTGGGGCCGGCAATATATATCGACAAGGGGACCGGCTCTTTGAAAAATTGGGCGCATAGCGTCGAGTAGCTTCTTAAAAACGCCTACACTGTATGGTGACGGCAAGACCTCTGATTTTTTGAGACTTGCATCGTCGGGCAGCAAAAGATGGATGAAAGGCAGAAAACAGAACTGCTCCGAATCGCCGGACCACAGGTTAGATTTGATTCACCCATGAGCAGGCTTACGACCTTCAGGGTGGGAGGAAACGCAGAAGCCATTTATGAATCAACAGATCCCGAAGGACTCTGCAGGGTGATATGGTATCTTGTCAAGGAGAAGATACCCTATTTAGTGACCGGCAGGGGGAGCAACCTGTTAGTAAGGGACGGCGGTATCAGCGGCGTGGTCATCCTCCTTTCCGGGGCGCACGCTGAAATAGATTGTAAGAAATTCGGCCATTCAGAGATCTCAGTGGGGGCCGGTCTTTCTATCGCAGATCTCTTGATATGGTGCAGGGAAGCGGGCATATCAGGGTTAGAATTTCTTGCAGGCATCCCGGGCACGATTGGGGGGGCCGTAGCCATGAATGCCGGGGCCTTTGGAAACGAGATCGGGGCACGGGTCAGTGAAATGAGACTGGTCACCCCAAGGGGAGAATTCTCTGTAGTAGACTCGTCCCTGCTCAAGTTTTCTTATCGCGCCCTTGACTTGGAAAAAGGGGCCGTCATCATCCAGGTCGGTTTTCGACTCAACCGGGAGAGCGGTAAAACAGTGTCAGAGAGAATCGCAGGCTACCTCAGGAGACGAAAAGAGACCCAGCCGCTTGAATATTCAAGCGCCGGGTCTGTATTCAAGAACCCGGCCAATGATTACGCAGGCAGACTCATCGAACAGGCGGGCTTGAAAGGGAAAAAAATCGGCCGGGCCATGATTTCAACCAAGCATGCCAACTTCATCGTTAACGCAGGGGGCGCTACGGCAGCCGACATCCTGGGCCTCATTGATGCAGCCCGGGAAGCGGTCAGGAGAACGGCAGGCGTGCAGTTGGAACTGGAGATTCAAGTAGTGGGAGACCCCGTCAGCGTTGATTAGCAGGCTAAGCCGGCCGCCTTCTGTGTACGCTGCGGAGCAGAGCAATCATGAAAAAGCTATCGGCCTTCGCGCTATTTGGCGTGATTCAACGGATTGGATCAGGGCTGTTGAAGATGTTTCTCTTCTTAGCCGTGATAACGATTGTCAGTTTCTCATTTTTGTCTCTGTACCACTATCTGCTCAACTCTCCTTACATGAAGCTCGAGCAGGTCGAGATGAAAGGCGTGGGTGGAAAGATAAGAGATGAACTGATGCGTATGTGCGGCTTGAACGATGATCAGGGCCTGTTAAATCTCAACCTTTACAAATTGAAAACGAGGATGGAGGAGCACCCATGGGTTCGCACGGTCAAACTGGAAAGGCACTTCCCCCACACGTTGATGGTTGAGGTGGAAAAACAGGTTCCCGCCGCATTGGCGATCTCAGACGGATTCTACTACGTGAATCGATGGGGAGAGATATTCAAAAAGGTTTCCATGTCGGACGACATCGATTTCCCTGTCATTACGGGTCTTTCCGAAAGCAGTCCCCGTGTCCGGGAAGAATTGGGAAGGGCGGCGCATGTCCTCCATGTCTTGGCGTCGGAAGATGATCTCTGGTCATTGGAGGGCCTTTCGGAAATCCATCTGAGGAAAGACGGGGCCGTGTCGCTCTATTTTGATCACCTGAAGGCGGAGATCACATTCATGTGGGACGAATTTGCTGACAAGATAGATGGACTGAGAAAGGTGGCCGAACATCTGAACCAGTCCGGGAAGATTCACTTGGTAACGCATATCAACCTCAACTATGTGGACGGAGCCGTGGTCTCTTTTAGGAAAAGTTAACATACTGTGTCCGCATGGTGCAGGGCGCAAAGCACATGACGTAAAAAATGATGTTCTGCGCTAAGCGCTCTGCAGTATGCTTTATGCGGTTTTGAGGGAGTGAGGTGACAACGAAATGGCAGGGGAAATCATTGTAGGTCTCGATATCGGCACGACCAAGATCTGCGCAGTGGTCGGGGAGGTGCGGGGGGATGCCGTAGAGATCATCGGCATGGGAAGCCATCCTTCTGAGGGTCTCAGAAAAGGGGTTGTTATCAATATCGAAAATACCGTCAATTCCATCAAGGAGGCCATTGAAGAAGCCGAAACCATGGCTGGGTGTGAGATAAGCTCGGTTTATGCCGGTATCGCCGGGGGCCACATAAAGGGGTTTAACACGCCGGGCGTCATCGCCCTTAAAGAGAAGGAGGTAACCAAAAAGGATATCGAGCGCGTGATTGAGGCGGCAAGCGCGGTTGCCATTCCGATGGACCGCGAAGTAATCCATACTCTGGTCCAGGAATTCATTGTTGATGACCAGGACGGTATTATGGACCCCCTTGGGATGGCCGGTGTTCGTTTGGAAGCGAAGGTCCATATCGTGACCGGCGCGGTGACATCCGCACAGAACATCATCAAATGCGCCAATAAGGCCGGGCTCGATGTCTACGATATTGTGCTCGAGTCCTTAGCATCCAGCGAGTCTGTTCTCACAAAAGAAGAGCGGAATCTCGGGGCAGCACTCATCGACTTTGGCGGGGGAACGACCGATATGGCCTTGTTTTCCAGGGGCGCCATTAAGCATACTTCCGTCCTGGCCTTGGGTGGGGATAACTTGACCTATGACATCGCTGTGGGCCTGAGAACGCCCAAGTTGGAAGCGGAAAAGATCAAGATAAAATACGGGTGCGCGCTTTCGTCGCTGATCGGTAGGGATGAAACCATAGAAGTGCCCGGGGTTGGCGGAAGGAAGCCGAGGACCCTTTCCAGACAGATCCTGGGGGAGATCCTGGAACCGAGGGTGGAAGAGATATTTTCTCTTATCTACGGGGAACTTGTGCGCTCGGGCTACGAAGATCTGGCCAGCTCGGGAGTGGTTGTGACAGGGGGATCTGCAGAGCTGCCGGGGATTAGCGAGATGGCAGA
>CAZACO010000008.1:19951-20917 GCA_964483185.1 uncultured Desulfobacteraceae bacterium | reverse complement strand
GCATACTGACTAACGAAGAAACAGGGCGGTTGTTTGGCATGACCTATTCAGCGGTCAGTCACATCCTAAGTTCTATGCGAACCAGACTGAAAAAAGAGTCTGATTTGCGGGTTAAATACAACCAACTTTATTCACTATGCAAGATGTGACACCTCCTTTCGCCTCCTTTCGCGTGGAACCGTGGCCAGTTTGTAAGTGCGCAGTGTGGGAACAGCATACTCCAGAGACTGCTCAACATACCCACTATGCAAACAGAACCGCAAAAAAGTCCGCAAAGCCGACTGCATGGAGCGCCGTGCTGAACACCCCATGTTCTGGACATAGCTAACGAAGAACTCCTCAATTCTATCTGAGGTGAGTTTTGACAAGCCTCCCGGTGTAGCATCAGGGTCAAGCCATTCAAGTAATTGGCTGATCGAATAACACCGGACCCTAAGTGTCCCCTTCGAAACGTGCTGGTAATGGTGCATCCACCTGAGATAGGCATCCAGAAGGGGCTGATAGATCACCTGATCGGATGAGGGATCCAACAGCCCCGACTCACGAAGATAATCGAGGAAACGATTTATCGAGTGGCGAACTCGACGGATGTGCCCTTCCAGATGTCCCCGTCGCCGGCACAGCAAAGGGTAGGCCTTTAAAAACCCATCGATATCTCTCGAACTAAGGCTCTCGCAAAAGCCACTCTTCCTACTGGCCAGGTGTTTGTTAAGATGGGATACGTTAAAGAGATGCTTACGGATTGTCTCGCGCCTGAAACCACCGGAGAGCAGCCAACTGCAGAACCCATCCAGGAGCTTCCCCAGTGGTCCGGTTCGTAACTTACCGAGTGTTCCAGGACACTCAAACACCAACTCCAATGCCATGACAACCTCCTTTCTTAGCCTCATTAATCGAGACAGTTACGGCTTGTCATAGCACGAAATTATGTGTAGTTATATTTAGAAAAAAATCAGAAACTGAGAT
>CAZACO010000008.1:0-19941 GCA_964483185.1 uncultured Desulfobacteraceae bacterium | reverse complement strand
TTGCTGACTACACATGTCTGCGTCAACTAAATAGGGACATTACCGAAAATCAGAAATTGAGAAAAAATGGGGAGGGAACGGTGAGGGGTTTCATTACAGGCGGGAAACGAACTTCACATAATCCAGAACTTCACATAACTGCCTTATGTTGAGCTCAACACAACACATGGTTGTTCATAAGAGCCCAAGCATAGACGATTAGGGCATCCGCTCTACAAAGATCGGCCAGACGTTCAAGAAAATCTTCCCGATCCTTTCTGTTGATAAATATCTTTATTCCATCAATGCCCCGGCCCATAACATGATGTAGGGCACCGGGTGCATCAAGTCTTGGTTGTCTTGGTATACAAAAAGCCTATCCCCTTTATACTGATTTGTCAAGTCGCTTTGGAACCAACGGCCCCCTTTCCCCACAATCGACCGAACCGCCGTGGTACGTGATCCGTATGCCCGGTGGTGTGGGAGGAGGGGAGTCGCGAGGCTCCTCCCTATCCCGATTGTGATGCAGTTCAGATCATCACAAATGTGTGATCATCATTCACCCGGACGGAACGAGTGTTGGTATATGTCATGGGGAGTACATCAAATCTGGGTATTAGAAAACGTGGGATATCGTTGACGATCTATCAGTCTTCAGGAATATTGACATGGATTTGGGGGACATCTTACGTTTTGTTTTCACCCTTTCAGACATGACTTCTGATTGGATTTAGACCTCTAAATATTTTTCCCGGATGGCGGGTTGCTCCTGTAGCTCCTCAGGGGTTCCAGAAAATCCCACGTAGGCCTTCCCCATTAGATAAATGCGCTCAGCCAGGGAGATGGCCACCTTGAAGTTGTGCTCCACGAGCAGGATGGAAACCCCGGCTTTATTGATTCCCGCCAGAACGTCCCGCACCTCCTGAACCATAATCGGTGCAAGCCCTTCCGTGGGTTCGTCAATCAAGAGGAGTTCCGGATTGCCCATGAGCGAGCGGCCGATCGTCAGCATCTGCTGTTCGCCACCCGAGAGAAACCGACCCTGCTGCTGCGCTCTCTTCTCCAGGTTCGGAAAATGGCGGAAGATCCGATCCATCGTCCAGACGCCGGGGTCGTTGCCGCGGAGCTTTCCTCCCTTGATACCCAAGAAGAGGTTATCCGCGACTGAGAGGGTCGGAAAGATCCTTCTCTCCTCGGGAACGTAGCCGATTCCGGCTCGGGCCGCCTTGAACGGCGGATAACCAAAGATATTGGTTCCTCGGAAGTTCACAACACCCGAGCGGGGTTTCACCAGGCCCATGATGCTCATCAGGGTTGTACTTTTGCCCATTCCGTTTCGGCCCAGGAGCGCGACCAGCTCTCCTTCGGCCACATTGAGTGAGATTCCCTGCAGGGCGTGGCTCGTCCCGTAATAGGTATGCAGGTCTTTAATTTCCAGTAGCATAGTATTCCTCTTAGAAAACCGGGTGACCGGAATGCAAAACGCGCGCACGCGATGTCTCCTACACCTCCGTCTCGCCGAGATATGCGTCCTTCACGGCCTGATTCCGGCGGATCTCCTCGGGGACGCCCGTCGCCAGTATCTCTCCATGATGGAGAACCGTAATCCGATCGGCGAGGGAAAAGACAACGTCCATGTCATGTTCGATGATTACGACTGTTTTTCCTTCCGTCAGGCGCCGCACCAGGTCAACGGCAGTATGGGTCTCGTCGCGGGACATCCCCGCGGTGGGCTCATCGAGCATGATAAGATCCGGCTCCGTCGCGAGCGCGAGGCTGATCTCCAGGGCCCTGTGCTTGCCGTAGGAGAGCAAGCCGGCCGGCATGTCCCGCTCCGCCGAGAGATTGATCCGTTTCAGGATCTCGTCGGTCTCCCGGGTTATCTTATGCATCTTGTCCACCTTGCGGAAGAAGTTGAAGCGGATACCCCTCTTCGAGAGCACAGCGAGGCGGACATTCTGAAACGTGGTCATCCGGTCAAAGGTGCTCGTAATCTGAAAAGAACGACCGATGCCTAATCGCCGCAGCTCGTGAGGCCGCGCTCCCGTGACGTCCCTGTTATGGAATATGACCTTTCCTTTGCTGGGGCGGTATGTGCCCATAACCAGGTTGAAGAGGGTCGTCTTGCCCGCGCCGTTAGGGCCGATGACCGCGTGGCGCTCGCCCTCTTTCACCCGGAGGTTGACGTCGAACAAGACCTTCAACCCTTTGAAGTCGTGATACAGACTCTTTGTCTCCAGAATATTCATCAGGCGTTCTCCAGTTATATCTTGGAGGCCGAGGCCACGGACCGCGCCGCCCATCTCTGCCGCATGGAATTAATTAAGCCGACCAAACCTGTCGGGGCGAACATCATCACCAGGACCAGGATCACTCCCTCAACCAGTTCGATGCGTTCCGTATACCGGACGCTGATCTCCTGGATGACCTGAAAGATCGCCGTCCCCCAGATAGGTCCGAAGAAACTCCCGACGCCTCCGACCACGGTATTCGTGATCGGCGCAAAAGAGACCAGAATGCCCAGCGAGCCGTCGGCGGAAACCAGGTTTTGAAAGAGCCCAAATATTGAACCCGCCACACCCGCGAACGCGCCGGACACCATATACACGACCGCCTTGGTCTGTGGTACCTTATATCCCAGGTAGTCAATGCGTTTGGCATTGTCCCGTATCCCGATCTGGACCTGCCCCAGGGGCGTCTTCGTAAAGAACCACATGAGCCAGACGCTCAGTCCCAAGATGATGATCACGAAGTAAAAGAAATTCATCGAATCTTTCATGGAGATGGAACCCATCCAGGGGATATTGAGCGGCGGAATGGGAAATCCGCTGATGCCATCCTCGCCGCCGGTGATCGTTCGCAGCTTCAGGGCCAGCACATACATTAGTTGTCCGAACGCAAGATGCAGCATTGCAAACGCGGCGCCGGTGGCCCGCACCATGAGCGGGCTGAGGACCAGCGACAGAATCATGGCCGTAAAAAAGCCGATCAGTACGGCCGGAATGATCGGTAGCCCAGGGATATGCTTCAGCGCCAGGGCCGTCCCGTATCCCCCGGCCCCGAAGAACATGGCATGACCGAAGCTGAGAAGACCCGTGTACCCCAGGAGCATGTTCAGAGAGACCGAGTATGCCGCAAAGACGGCAAAGGTTACGAACAGGTTTGTATAATAGGGTCCGAACAGTCTCGGATAGAAGAATAGGAACGCTAAAATCGCCACCCACAACAGAGCCATAATTCTTCGATTCATTCTTGTTCTCCAAAAAGCCCGTTGGGCCGGATCATCAGGACGACGGCCATGAAGGCATACATCAGCACCGGCGCAAGCTGGGAGATGAATTGGACGCCATATGAGTTCATCAGGCCGAAGATGATGGAGACAATAAACGCCCCCAGGAGACTGCCGAATCCTCCGGTCACAACGACAATGAAGGCGTCCATGCCGACCTGATCCGCCAGGCCTGGGTAGACGGTCAGGATGGGCGCGATTGCCACGGCGGCCACCCCGGCCAGCCATGTGCCGAACCCGAAGACGAACATAAAGACCACAGGTATGTTCACGCCCAGGGCGTTGACCATATCCGCATCGGTGACAGCGGCGCGGACAATCTTTCCCAGACGGCTCTTATACAGAAGCACGATCATCATGCCCAGCACCAGGACCGCCATCCCAATCACGAAGAGGCGGTAGATGGGATAATCCATCCCCCAGAAATAAACAAGCCCGTCCAGAATTGGGGGGACCTTAACGGGCAGGCTTTCGGTGCCCCAGAAGACCTTCACCGCATCGAGAATGATGAGGGCGATCCCCACAGTGAGAATCAATTCGCCAACGTGGCCAAACTCGTGGACCCTGCGGATAAAGAACCTCTCCAGAATAACTCCTAAAAAGGCCGTGACGACCGGCGCCACGATCAGGGCCACCCAGAAGTTTCCGGTTATCGTCAGCACCTGATACGTGAAATATCCGGAGAGCATGAAAAAGGAGGCATGGGCCAGGTTCAAAATCCCCATCATGCCGAAAATAATGTTCAGACCCGACGCCACGAGGAATAGAACCATGCCGTACGTCAAGCCGTGAATTCCCTGCGCAATGTACATCGCCGTCGTTGGATCCATTACTTCGCCTTTCTATCGGTCGCCACCGGGATGCGCCGAGCGCAACAACGGCATGGATGGTCCCGCCTGCCGCCCTTCCGCTCCGGAGTTCTGGGTGCTATTACGATTCCTTCTCCCTAATAGCAACTCAAAGAAACTATATGGAAAGATAATGTAAAGAGAAGGAAAGGTGAGACTTTAAAAAATTACCTCGAAAGGGGCAATTCCACGCCGGATCACAGGCCGTCCGCTTTGCGAACATGGGCAACTACTGCCTCGACAATGAGGGGCCACGCGCTTCCATGGGGCATGTCGTGACCCATACCCTCAATGATCATCAACTCGGCACCCGGTATCGCCTCCGCGCTATCTCTCCCCCCCGCTACGGGTACCAGCGGATCATCCGCTCCGTGGATCACCAGTGTCGGTGCAGTTATGGAAGCGAGCAAGGGTTTCCGGTTTCCATGTGCAAGAATCGCCACGAATTGGCGAGCTTTACCCGGACCATAAAATGCCCGATCATAGCTGCGACCTGCCAACTTCCTGTGCCAAGTCTCATCGAAGGGGAAGCCGGGACCGGCGATTGTACGATATAACTCCATCATATAATTGACATAAGCCTCGCGCTCCTCGGGCGGGGGGGTAAGCAGGAGTGTCATGATCTCGGGTTTCGGCATCGGAAGCTGAGGATTCCCTGTGGTCGCGTAAACCTGAGTCATGCTCCGGACGCGGGAAGGATGTCTGAACGATATGGTTTGCGCAATAGCCCCGCCCATGGAAATACCGCAAATGTGGGCTTTATCTATTTTAAGCGCGTCCAGAAGCCCGACAGCGTCGTCTGCCATGTGGTCGAGCGTATAAGGCGCGTCCACTTCTTCTCCATTCATTCTGGCCGTCATTGCTGCCGTTAGGTCGGGAACGCCTGCCTCTTCCATTTTCGTAGATAGCCCCACATCACGGTTGTCAAAACGGATGACATAAATGCCTTTTTCCGCCCATTCTTTACAGAGTTCCTCATCCCACCCAATCATCTGTCCCCCAATTCCCGCGATCAGCAGGAGCGGCGGAGATGAAGGTTCCCCAAAGGTCTCATATTCGATCTGAATCCCATTAGCAAATACATTGGGCATAGAAATACCTCATAGCGGTTTTGGGATCCATCTTTTCGACCGCTGAAAGTTCATTTAAGCGCTTCGCAAGTCCCTCCTTTCAGGCGAGGCCTGAGAAGCGCATTTTCGTACGTTAGTTATTCGCCCCAGTCATTCTTGCCCTTACATCTATCAAGCTTTTGATCCATCAAAGGTAAAACCTTGGCCGCCGGAATATTAAATGCGGGGCCAGCGGCGGAACACCCCTGGTACCAATAATAGGGCGGGATGTTGAAGGACACCTTCTGCTCGTCCGGTGGGACATATTCGAAGATGGTCAGGTCCTGTATGGCCTTGTGGTCGCAGGGCCTCATCTTCATGATCTTCCCGTTTCCATATTGATACGTGTCCCCTTCCCAGACTTTGATGATCTTCTCCGGGTCCAGACTGGCCGCTCGTTCAATTACACTAAAGAGCCAATAGGTCTGCTCGATGTAAGAGCCTATGCTCCCCGTCGGGTGCTCAAAAAGCCGGGTGTTATAGGGGGCCTTCCAGGTGTTCTTCCACTGGTTGTTCCATTTCTTATAGTATGCGATCTGTTCCGGCGTCTTGAAGGTCGGGTTTTCCGTCCCGTACCAGCTGAGTTGAACCAGGCCCTTTGTCCCCTCCACCCCTATTTCGTGGAGGGTATTGGGGTCATCCAAATAGATATGGGCAAAGGGGAGGGAGATCCCCATTTGCCTGGCCTGTTTGAGCAGGTTGGCGGCGTCCGGGATCCAGTCTCCCGTATAAACCACCTCGGCTCCTGAGGCCTTGATCTTGGTCAGATAGGGGGCGAAGTCGGTCAGAAACAGTTTGTGGTAATCCTCGCCGACGATCTGAGCCTCGGGATAATATTCCTTCAAACCTCGTTTGAAGCCGTCAGCCAGGGCGTGACCGAACATGTAATCCTGACAGAGGATGTAAAACTTCTTTTCCTTTTTCCGGATCTTTCCATAATAATAGGCAATCCCCCGTCCTACCTGCTCGGTGGACCAGCAAGTCATAAAGGAATAAGGGGAAAAGTTGGTGGCATCATAGAGTTCATCTGATAAGGCCGCCGTATCCATGGTAATGACTTTATACTTATCGGATACCTCGTTGACGATTTTCATCAGGTTACTGCCGGCCGTACCCCACAACACATTGACCTTTTCCAGCAGAACCATTCTTTCGCAAATCTTTTTACACTGGTCCGGCTTGTACATGGTATCGGCCTTGATGACTTGGACGAGCTTCTTTTTTCCGTCCACCATTATCCCGCCCCTTTTATTGATGTCGTGGGCGGCCCAAAGAACGCAGATATAATAGAGCTGACCTATTATGGTTGCCGGGCCGGAAAAAGGCGCGACCACGGCGATTTTAATGGTATCACCGGTGGGAATTACCGGGTTCTCCGGATCGAAGTCGGACATGTCTGACACTTTACTGAGATCAAGCTTGGCATTGACTGCCAGAGCTTGGGCCGGGCTGAATACCATCAAAGAGAAAAAGAGAAACATGGATACCAGAATTAAAATGCCTTTGCCGAATCGTTTCATTTTAGTTCTCCTTTCATTAGAGGATTTTGCCTGTTTTATTGCGTCAAATAATGTTGTTCGGTAATATGGTTATAACTCTCAGACCGGCGTAGGCAAAATAACTGCCACAATATCTTCTAAGTCTTAAGAAGGCGGTCTATGGTCATTGGTTTTTGGCCGACGTTGGCATATGTCAGGTTTTTGGGAGGCTTGATTCTTTGAGGTATGCACCCGTATGCGCGGGGTTGTGGGAGGGCGAAGGCCGTGGGGCCTTCGCCTATCCCGATTGTTAATGTTATTTTTTAGAAAAGTTCTCAATAGCAACTACGGCCTTGTTCTTTTTTTCTTCGGGCAGTCCAAAAGCCAGATTCGCAGTGTAAAGCACACCATCCCTGATTACAATACTGGTGGGACCTTGCAGCGGGTCGCCTCTACCGATTACCTTCCTCGGTGTCATGCCAAGCCATCCGATCGTATTCGGCGGAAGGACGATGATCTGGTTAATACTAGTACTGGACTCGGCCGCGTAGATGTAGCCCTCATCGTCTATCTCCAGCCCATCGAAATACGTGTGCCCTCGTGAAATAAGTTCCGCTTTACCCGCACTGCCGTCCTCTTTGATAGGAATTTTAACAATGCGCCCATCCATGGTCGTGGTGGCGACATAAATATTCTTATTCTGTTTATCAATAACAATCGGATTCGCACCCATCGGCAACGATAATCCCGACCAGTTAAGCAATGGGTCATCCGACCACATGCTCACCTTTTTGCCGTCCGCCGAAATCTTCCAGACACCGGAATAGGTCAAGTCGGTAAGGTAAATATTACCGTCGGTGTCCAAGGCAACGTCGTCCGGGAAGCAAAAGGGCCAGCCGTCAGCTCTCGTCGCCACGGCTGTTACCTTGCGCGTCTTTGCATCGATCTTGTAAACTCCACTCTTTTTGACATTGACGTCGCCGCAGGCCGGATGATGGGGATTCATAAGATCTGCTCCCAGAGAGATGTACTTGGAAAATTCTACATAGGTAACGATAATATTGTCATCTTTGTCCACCTCCATTCCAAAGACTTCTCCCTTACCGACATCTTCCTTAGATGGAACCCATGCCACGTGTTCGTAAGAACCATCACCCTTTATCAGAACAACCTCATCTAGAGCAGGCATGGATGCATAGAGGTTTCCCTTTGAGTCAAGACAGAGTCCCTCCGGAGCTCCCGGCAGCTTGGAATAAACCTTCATGGTGGATTCCCCTCCAAAGGTAGAAGCCGGTGCAAGAAGCAATATCATAACCAGGGCAATTGTCTTCCATTGGGTCAGGTTAAGGCGGTGTCTCCAAGTCACGGGTTTCTGATGCGACCTGGTCTGTTCCTGGCTCTCAAACCGGCAGAAAATTCCATGAATACTCTTTGATGTCATCTGCTGTCTCTTCATTGGTTTTCTCCTTTCTGATAATTAGTTTGGTTTACGACCCTCCTTTCAACGCAAAATATAAATTACAACTAGCCTGGTCGATAAAACACTACTCCTAGCTATCTTCTCCTTAGCCATGTTATTCATTTCATGCCCTTCTCAATGAACAGCGGCATACATGATTTTCTCTTGCGTTGCATCTTCGGGTCTGAATTCTTCTACAATACGCCCATCTTTAGCGACAAGAATTCTATCTGAAATGCTCATCACTTCTGGGAGATATGAGGAAATTACAATGATTCCTATGTCTTCTTCCACTAACGAGCGAATAAAGCTGTGAATTTCATCGATTGCTCCGACATCAACGCCATGTATCGGTTCATCAAAAATTACCAGCTTCGGTTTCTGCACGAGGGATTTAGCGACAACAGCTTTCTGTTGGTTTCCTCCGGAGAGCTCAATAAGTTTTAATTTCGGATCAAGAGCCCTAATTTTCAGACGTTCAATCCATGTATTACCGATCTCTTCACGGTCCTTTTTAGAAATAAAAAAACGGTGGCCTATCTTGGTTGCCAGCCACCCAAGATAAATGTTCTCGTGAATTGTCATGGTTTCAAAAAAACCATTCCTTTTCCGGTCTTCGGTAACGTAAACAATTCCATCATTAATAGCCTGTGCAGGAACGCGATATCGGATTGGTTTGTTATCAAGATATATCATACCACCTCTAACCACATTCCGTTTCCATGCCCCATAAATAATCTTGGCAATTTCAGTCCGACCTGCACCAACGAGGCCGGCAATTCCTGTGATTTCCCCGCTGTAAACAGTAAAACTCATATTCTTAACATAGGGACGCTTTATAACGTTTTCGACTTTCAACACTTTCCTCTTCTTCCGTCTCACTTCCCCCTGTCGCTTTGTTCCCTTCACGTAATGGGTTTTCGAAATACTTCGGCCTACCATATGACGCACAAGCGTCTCACGTGTCATTGTCTTAGCGTCGGCCGTGATAATATGTTCCCCATCTCGGAGCACTGTGATTCTATCGGCCAATTCCAAAGACTCTTCGAGCGCATGAGAGATAAAAAGTACGGATATTTTCCTTGAAGCCAGCGACCTGATGGCGGAGAATAAATACATCTTCTCTTCAGGTGTCATTGTTGCAGTGGGTTCATCGAAAATTATTACCTTCGGGTTAAAAAGAATGGCCCGGGCAATCTCCACCATTCTCTTCTTTGCCTCGCCTAGTCTCCCAACCTTCACTGCAGTGTCAACACCAAATTTCATGGATTGTAGAATCTGTTGAGCTCCAATGAAAATACCCCTGAGGCGCATTAAGACCCTTTCGTTGCCCAGGAAAATATTCTGGCCGACAGTCATCTCGTTCACAAGATCAGGCTCCTGATAAACCATTGAAATACCAGCCTCCAGAGCATCATGTGGCGTATTAAACGACTGTTCAATGCCATTTAATAGGATCTTGCCTGATGTCAATCTGATAGCACCTGATAAAGCTTTCATAAGGGTGGATTTGCCAGCCCCATTTTCCCCTGCTAATGCATGAATCTCTCCCTCGTAAAGATCTAAATCAACGTCTCGGATGGCATGATTGCCACCATAAATCTTGCTCGCCTTGATTATTTTGACAACAGGTATCTTATTATCATCTTTCATCATTGCAGTGCCTCCCCGCCTGAACGGAGTACCATATTATTTCCTTTGGAAACGACATAAAGCTCTCCTGCCTTTTCAGCGACCCCGGTAATGCCATGCCGCTTTCCACCTGTCCGGCAATGGAAGCTTTTCGTAACTTCAAAATCCTCATCCATTTTTAAAACAAGGCCATAAGAGCGTGGAGGAGCCCATGGTTTCAAAATCCCCAAGGTTATGGCATGAGCAGCCTGCAACGGTTCGAGGAAATCCTCACCGGAAGATAATGCGGGCCTAACCCAGTATGCCGGATCAATGCTCCGCATCATTTCCTTGCGGTATTTTTCTTCAGTCAATACAAAATCAACCAAGTAGGTACGCATAGCAAAAATACACATCCAATAACCACCATCGGAAGAGTAGCTAATACGCCCCGGATAACCCGGGAGATTAGGAATAACCAGCTCCTTGCGATTTTCCTGGATGTTATCAAGGGGAAACCGGGAGAGCGTATGCTTCCAGCTCTCACTTATTAATAACCACTTTCCATCCCGAGAGATTGCCACGCCGCAAGGGTAGCTGAGGCCTGACAACAATACTTCGGTTTCAAATGTATGTGGATCGCAGCGTATCAAACGCCCCGCCTGTCGTCTTTCCATCAGATCCACATACCAGTTAATCGGTTCATGGTAGATAGTACCTTCTGCAATATAAACAGCCCCATCTGGTCCAGCAACGGCCGAAAGTGCGCAACGAATGGGCAGTTCTTCAGCCATATCAACTGCCCCGGCGAGAGCGCCATCCTCATCAACAAGAGCCACGCCTTTGCCCGCAACGCATACCATCAGCCTTCCGTCAGGGCAAAAGTTCATTCCTCCTGCTGGACCGTCGAATTCCGCAAAGACGGTCACGTCCTCTTCGTTTCCCACCCGAAAGCGGAATACCTGATTTTTGCTGGAGATATAAAAATAGCCGCGAGCATCAAAAACGATATCATCTATCTCCGTCAAAGAACTCGTTACCACGTGAAATCTGTCAAGAGCATCGTTGGGAAGGAGGCCGGCGTCCATTGGGGGGATAGAGTGTGTTTCCACTTGATACAGCTTGTGTTGAACGGAAAACATTGCCTTGATCTTATTTAGGATATCGCCTCCCATACTGAAAACCTCTGTTCCTTTCCGTCTTGTTACAATAAATTATTGGCTATTTCTTCCCCCAATAAGCCTCTGGGCCGACCCAGTTTGGGTTAGCGCCATCAAGCTTTATTCTTCCGATTCGATTGGCGTGAAGACCGCCAAGGTAAAGATACCCTTTATGCTCTCTCATAGATGTGACATGCACAAAGATTCCTTTTGGATCCCAAAATGATTCAAGAACCTCTCCTTTTTCATTGAATTTAAGAACGCATCCCCAATTTACATTTGGATACAGCCACTCATCACGCGGGACAAATTTAACCATTCTAATTCGAAACCGCGTCATCTCCATAGCAAGATCATATGCTGGTGTCCTTAGACCTACACTTGCAAGCCAATAATTGCCATCAGAGGCCCGGTTAATATTATCTGGATATATTGGCAGGGTATTGATAACTGTCTCGACTTTTCCTTTCTTTGGGCCCTCAATCCAATAGCGTAATACTTTGGATAACCACGTAAGTGCAACAAGCACTGACTGACCATCATGTGCAATGCAAACACCATTCGGTGAAACAAGATCTTTCACCACCGTTCTTGTCTTGCCTTTCACTGGATCATAACAGATCAAACGTCCATTCGGCCGCCCTTCCTGAGCATCGATTGGCCAATCGTCCATTTCATATCTGTTTGTCAATTCACTGAAATATACCTTCCCATCAGCAGCTATATCACAATCATCGGCCATACGAATTCGACTATCGTCCCTTACCCTTGTCCAATTCCTATTTGTTTCATCTGTCATTTTGAAAATTTCACCGTCAGGTCTGACACCGTACAGGCCCATACCAGCGACACAAACAACAAGATTATCCTCTGCATCAAAGGCCATACCAAGGGGACGTCCCCCAACATTGGCAAATATTTCTCGCTTACTAAAATCATCTTTTGAAAAACGGATAATCAAGCCACGACGATCACATCCGTAGAGGCAATCGTTGCGATCAAGAATTACATCTTCAGGCCCATCAACCTGATCTACTCCGATGGAATCCGCATCCTTCAGTCGGGAGTTAAACGCAAACACAGTGCCGCTGCCAGGCCGCGGATCCGGTGGTTTAGGGATTTTCACATACGTCGGCACCACATAAATTTTCTCTATCGCTTCAAAGAGATGCTTGAGCCATTTGACGTCAAATCCAATGGCAATAACCAGAATGCCCCCCTGGATAAATGCATTCATGGCACCACCAACACCATTCCGTAGTAAAGCATTCATAATCACCATAACAATGATGATTCCGAGGAGGACACGGCCGGGGGTCCCTTTCCCTCCAGAAATGCTGACACCTCCAATCACTACGGCCATCAAAGTCAATATTTCAAGGCCAACGCCTGTCTCTGAAGCTGCACTGTGCAATCGGGCCGCATAAAATATCGCACCAATAGCGGTCAATAGCCCCGAAAATACATACGTAAAGAAGACCGTCTTTTCAACTTGGATGCCGACATGCCGAGCCGGTCTCCGTCCCCCACCCACAGCAGTGACCCTCCACCCGTGACGGGATCTGGTCAGAAAAATGTGCATGACAAGTGCTATCACCATCAGCACGAAAACATTGCTCGGGATTCCGAATACAAAGCCTTCCCCTAAGAAGTCCCATACATGGCTCTCATACGGTTCTATCTTACCGGCGAGGGCGATATCTGTTCCATGACGCAAATACAAGATTCTAACCAGTGCTCGTATTGAAATCATCGATACTAATGTCGTCAAGAAAGCTTTTGTCTTCATAAATCCGATCAAGAAGCCATTAAACATGCCCATGATAATGCCCGCTACGAGACAAATGGCTATGACACCCGCGATCGGCCATTTATAGATAGCCGTCAGAAATAGAGCTAAAAAATTGACCAGCGCAAACATGGATCCCACGCTTAGATCAATACCTCCGGAAATTAGCGTTATCGCCATCGCTAACGCCACGAAAGCTGTCTCGGCAAATTGCCGGCTCGTAAAGGCGAGGGATTCCGATGAAAAATAGTTCTCGACAGATAGGCCGAAAACTAACACGACGCCTACCATCACTATGAACGGAATAATGGCGTCCATCCAGCGCTTTTCCAAAAGTTCTGCCAGAAACTTTTTTATAGACCATCGCCATCGCAATTGAAGATATAGATTCTTGGCCTGGGACCTCATGATCTCTTATCTCCCATCAATGCTATTTTTTTAGGTATTTCAAGGGGATCCTTGGATAATTCTTGGCTGCCTCTAAGCTGGCTTCCATTGCTTTTGTGGGTGGGTATGGCGTGCATTCATACCCCGCATTCTCCTTGGTGGTTCGTGTCATAGGGCTATAGAAGGCCATTTGTACCTGTCCGGGCTTAAGCCCTGATTCAAGCAGAAATCTTGCAACCAACATGAGACCGTGAGCCTGTTGGGCGCAATGGTAATTAATATAATTGTCAAACAAACCTTCGCTCACAGCATTACACGCCAGGCTCGTTCCTCCCCCTGAGCTTGACACGTAAATCTTACCTTGTTTTCCGGCCTCCTTTATGGCCTGGGCCACACCCATATCACTCACATCCCACATTCCGATCACTGCATCCAAGTCTGGGTACTGCTGTAAAACGGTTGACATATAGTCATGCTCTTTATTTGGATCCCAGTCACATGCCTGGGTTGAAACCACTTTGATTTCAGGGTGGTTTTTGAGCCCCGCATATATGGATTCAAGTTGCTCAACAACGAATGCTGCCGTTTGCTCACCTTGGACGATACACAGTTTTACCGGGTTTTCTGGAGTCCTTTTGCCCTTAAAATGCTCAGCAATTGATTGCACATGCAATAAACCCATGGCATAGAGATCAACTCCCAAGAAAGCATCACTTTTTTGGTTTGAAACCATGTTAATCTGAATAACGAAAATTCCTGCATCTTGCGCCTTTTTGATAAGCCTTGCCAGTAGCTCTACGTTCGGATTGTGGATAATCATTACATCCGGATGCTCGCTTATGAGTGCAGAAACCGCCTGGGCCTCAGCTTGGCTATTCCAGTTCGGATCTCTTACTTCGTATTTCATGCCCAAGATTCTCGCTTCCCTTTCCAAGTTGTAATGCCAAGTACCCATAAGCGGGCTCCCAAGGGCACAAGGCACAAATGCTATCTTCTTACCCCTGAGGCACTTATCCGAAAACACATGCAGCTCGGCGGAAGTACCCGACAGACCGGGAATTTTTACAGTATCTCCTGCCATCCCCACACTCGCCCATAGTACAAAAACAATCTGCAGAAAAAAAATAGCCATCCCCTTCCTTGTGAGCCCTATGTCCTTTAACGTTTTCATCCCTTTTCTCCTTTCAGTTTATTGGTTAAACAAAATGTGGCTACAAATCATTAAAACAAAGCCCCAGGCCAAGTCATATATCCCCTTGTCGAGCAGTCTCCTCATCGCGTGGGTGTAGAAAAGTATCAAGAAGGATAGCCCCCAAAAGGATAATGCCCTTTATTAAATCCTGCGTAGGGAGTGCATAATGCAGCAACGTCATACCGTTCAGTAATATACCAACCAACAATACACCGGCAATCACACTGAACACACTTCCCCGTCCCCCGATCAGGCTAATGCCACCAAGCACAACAACAAGAACCACATCAAAGATCAATGTTGAACTCGCTATCCGCGTATTAACGCTTCCAGTTGTTCCCACCATTACCAGAGCGGCCAAATAACCAATCAACGAACATAAAGCATACTGGAAAATCTTCATCGGACGGATCGAAATACCAGCCATACGAGCAGCATCTTCATTGTCACCCATGGCGTAAAAGAACCGACCGGTTCTGGTTAAACGAAGGAATAAGTGAGCCAAGAGAGCAATTAATGCAAATAATACGATCGGGGTTGGAATGCCCATTATCTTGCCCTGCCCCACAAAAAGAAAAGCATTGTCTACTTTCGGCAGAAAGTGATTGGTTTGGTTATTGAGCAAAAAATATCGCACAAATCCAAATACATAAATTCCGGAGGCAAGTGTTGCAAAAAGAGCGGGTATTTCAATGAAGGCAATCAGGTAACCATTTAATGCACCAATAAACAAGGCAAGAGCCAGCCCCAAAAGAATCGCATAGCCCAGGTTCATTCCATCAGTCGCCAGTTGTAAGACCCATGCCGCGGACATAGCACCTACAGTAACCTCAGATAGATCAATACCCTTTGCAATAACAACCATTCCCATTCCGATACTAAATATACCTAATACAGATATATTACGCATCATTATCGAAATGTTAGAAAAAGTAGCAAAGCCTTTAACAGCAAACGCAAAAAGAATAAAAAATACGACTGCAATGAAGAGTATGACCTGTTCCTGTGTTATGCTGCTGAAGCCACCTTTAAAATAAAGATTGCGGCTCGATGTCTTACTCATTTGGTTTTTGGAAACCATAGTCAGCCCCTCCTGGTTTCACGTTTGGCAAGTGCAGGGCATCGATCGCCACCTAATATCCAAACAGACTTGCCTATGCTTCGCCTAAGGCCGGCACCATTGGCCTTGGGTCATGTTATTCAACAAACGTGACTATTCTCTGAACGTTTTCTCGTTCTGTTCTAAGGCTGTTGATGGGGTGATTTATATCCGAATGGCCAATCGCTATTCCCAACACAATACGTTTTGATTCAGGGATTCCCACTATCTTTCTAATCAGGAACGGATAGTCCACTATGGCTCGCATAATGCACGTGCCCAGGCCATACTCCTGTGCCGCGAGGAGGATATTTTGCGATACAAGACCGATATCCAGAAGCGGCCACTCGTCCCTTAGCGTTTTGTCCACAGCAATAATAAGTACAGCCGGTGCGTCGTAGAATCGCACCATGTTTTCAACCCATTTGGTTTGCCCTTCCTTATCTTCTTTGCTTATCCCAAGAAGAGAGAATATCTGTTTTCCCAAAGCCACTCTTCTTTGGTTGAAAATCCCATCGAACTCAGGGACAATGCCTTTCATTCTGTAAACCGGTATATCAGGCATCTTCGGTTCACCTGATCTGTGAGCAGATAAGCAGGCGGTCTTAAGTTTCTCAAGGGCATTCCCTCTTACGAAAAAAAACTCCCAAGGCTGACAGTTTAGACCAGATGGTGCGCGCGACGCTATCCTCAGGATGTCCAGCAGCGTTCTTTTGGGTACCTTATCTGATCTGAAGGCTCTTATGGATTTCCTGTCCTTGATTGCTTTTAAGAGTTCCACAACAAACAAATCCTCCTTTCCATACCTCTTCGCTGAAACAAACTGTCAGGAGATCCTTCTAATGAATCCGAGGCGCTTTCTAAATGTCTTCAAATGAGACCTTCAAGCTTCCGGAGATCCCTTCGGCGCACTTTTCCTGTTGTTGTTTTAGGCATCTCAGAGATGAACTCTATTTTTCTCGGATATTCATGCTTTGCCAATCTGCTCCCTACAAACCTCTGCAGGTCCTTTATTAATTCATCGCTACCCTGATGTCCTTGCCTAAGAACAACAAAGGCCTTAGGGATATGCCCTCTTGTCTCATCTGGGATACCAATCACGCCTGCCTCCAGAACGGCTTCATGTTTTATCAGGGTATCCTCAACCTCTGAGGGGCCTATCCTGTAGCCGGATGAGATGATGATGTCATCTTTCCTACTTACAAAGGTAAAATAGCCTTCATCGTCTTTGACAGCTAAGTCTCCAGTCAACATCCAATTACCTTTGAACTTTTCCTTTGTTTCTTCAGGTTTTTTCCAATACTCCTTAAAGACAATCGGATTGCCATCAAAGGCTCGGACCGCTATTTCACCGGTGGTCCCGGGCGGCAGAAAATTACCTTCATCGTCCATAATCTCAACCTCAAGGCCCGGCGTTGCTCTTCCCATGTTGCTCTTATATGGGAAATACTTCTGGCAGTTCATGGTGATCATTGTCCCTTCACTTTGCCCGTACCCTTCATGTACCGCTACATCTTTACCGAACGTTTTGGCGACCCATTCCGGAAGGGCGGTACCAAAGGATTCCCCTCCACTGAATATTGTCCGAGGAGCACTAAGGTCGAATCTTTGTCCCGGATTTTCCACCTGCCTCATCATTCGCAACCCTGTCGGAGGGATGTAAAGGATACTCAGTCCGTAATCCTCAATGAGCCTGAAAGCTTTCTCCGGGTCAAACTTGCCACCGCCCGAATATGTCAGCACGGGTCGTCCATAGAAAAGCGCTGGGAAAGCGCAATCGAAGAGAGGTGCAATCCATGCATAATCAGCAGGGTTCCAAAATATATCGCCTGGCTTGATTTGGGCATTAAGCAATGTCGCGTAATGTGCAGGGACATGAAAAACAAAGGAATGTCGATGGATAACACCTTTCGGGTCGCCCGTAGTCCCCCCTGTGTAGATAAGCATCATGTTTGCATCCGAACTTAATTCAATGACCTCAAATTCTGGTGACGCTCTATTTATTTCTTTCCAAAAAGACATCTCATTCTCTGCCAGGTCCCTTTCATCCACAACAAGGATATGTTTCAGAAAAGGCAACTCTTTTCTAAGCGCCCTGAGGTTATCAAGCACACTGGAATCCACAATCGCGAACTTGGCATCACTGTGCTCCAATCGAAATTTGAGTGCATCCGGCCCGAAGAGTACTGTCAGAGGGACAGAAACACCACCCGCCTTCCAGATCCCCAGATGGGAAATTAAAGTCTCCGGTCTCTGGGGCAGACATATGGCTACACGGTCGCCTTGTTCCATCCCTTTGGCCTTGAGATAGTTTGCAAGCCGATTCGTAACCCTCATGAGTTCCCAAAAAGTTATCTTCCCCTTTTTGCCGGTATGGTCTTCATGAAATATAGCCACCTTTGCTTTTTCAGCGGCGTGCGCATCACATAAATAGAAAGCTGCATTCATTTTCTGAGGAATTTCCCATTTGAAATCTGCTCTTAGTTCATCCCAAGTTTGGGAATGTTTGCCATAGAAATAATAGCAGCTATTTTTAGATATTTTTTTCATTTATAGCCTCCCTGACTTATTGATTGCTTATTAAGGATGCCATTTTACATATACACTCAGAGCATCTGGTTGCGTTACAGGCTTACAAAATGTCATATCATCCCTATGCAATTATTGCGTCTCGGAAAACTCGTTGTGACGTCTGACGTCTATTGTTAACTCTCATTTTTTTGGCGGCATCAAGCACTATCCTCTTTGTTACTTTTTCTCCTCTCTTCTCCTTTTCCCTGAGGTCTTTCACCTGACCACAGTAGCGGAGATATGTAATGCATTAGAAGATCGATCATCTCTTTCTTGTCATATCCACGCAAACTCCAGCGTCGCAATGGAAGAAAGGCGATAAGATAAACAATGAGATTTGCAAGGAACTTAGGGTCTCGGATGTTGTATGATTCTTTTTTGTTAGCTTCATCGAGCAATCGTCTGAACATATCGATGTACCGACTTTCTAGATCCAATATTGAGTGCAACTTCTCCCTACTGAGATAGCCTGATTCACGATAGAGTAAGATGATGTCTTCCTGGAATTCGAAGCTTTTTTCTATGGCGATTCGAATTATGCTTTCGAGTTCTGTGTGCTTTGCTGAAAATTCATAATCTTTTATGTCAAATAATTTTTGATAAACATTGTTAACCATGTTTTCATGAACAAGATAGAGAATGTCTTCTTTTGTTTGGATGTAATCGTAGAGGTTGCCCATGGTGAAGGATCCAGCCTTTGCGATATCACGGATGCTTGTCTTGCTGAAGCCTTTCTCAAAAAAGAGTTTTTTCGAAGCATCGACAAGTTCTTTTCTCCTTCGTTGGACCAATTCACTGTTCTTGATCTGCGTAGAAACCTCATAAGGCGCCTCTTTTTTTGTCTTTCTTTTCCCGTTTTCTTCAGACATGTTTTCTCCCCTGATGACTATTTATCTCTTTTAAACCGAGCGTGCACTCACCATATTCATTATCTGTTCATGGTGCAGACTTCTGGTGCTGAGATAATATTCCTTTGCCCAGAAATGCCTTCCGCGCCCAGGAGTTATGGTATTTAAGTTGCCAAACCGCATGTGGTAATCTTTTGAAATCTTTTACTTAATACCTTTTTTTATGTTTAGGGCAACCACAGCGAATGATGAAAGGTATTCTTTTTGAGCAAATTACGCACTTACGTGCATAGCAGAGATGAAACCATTTGTTTAGCTGATGGGTTAAGGGCTGATTAAATAGCGATCGCTCGCAATAATTCCGAGCGATCGCTATTATTATTGGCAATACATCAATTGTCAAGATATTTTCTTATGTTTTTCGTTCTTTTTGACAATCCCGTTCGATCGTCAGCTGTCGTTCTCCTTTGGGCGAAATCAGTTCAACATTCCACATCCTGCTAGTCGATTTTCCGCTATCCAAGAATGATGCTGCGACTGCTAAACCGGTCTGGTCCAGTTGGTCAACGTCTTTGACAAGCCTTGACCGGAGGGGATTGAGGTGATGCATCTGACAAGCTCCAAAAGGTATGGATCATCCTGACACACAACCAATTCGTGACGGCATATCCGGTGAGGAGTCTTTTCATGACATAAAATAGAGGTGCGGAACTCAGCCTTCTTGACCTTGATTTGATGGAAAGCTCCGGGCGTATCGATCCTGGCGTATTTTAACATGAGAAGCCCCTAACCCCATTCAACTCAATGCCAATTTTTATACTCATTGACGTCCGTTCGCAGTAACACTTGTACATCTTGCAGGTTTAAGTCGCATCAGGTGAATTGCCGTAGGCTTCGGTAGCTCAAGCGAGGGATTTGCAGCAAGAGTAGCTCTTGAGTTCCCATTTGGCGAAGCCTCAGACCGTAATGGGAATGAACTTGGTAATTAATATGTGGACACGAATTGGAGAAAAACTCATCTTTTTCAACTTTTCATAAACGAGTGTGCCTAAATGATTATGGCCTCATTAACCCAACTTCGCCAGTTATGGGGGTATTTTTCTCCTAACCTACTGAAATTAC
>CAZACO010000007.1:0-21091 GCA_964483185.1 uncultured Desulfobacteraceae bacterium | reverse complement strand
TCTGAATATCAACACATTTTCCCGTTTATTACCGGAAACTGGCGAAGTTGGGTTAACATAGGACCGGATGAAACGCTTGGTGGCCAAATGGATTCCATCCTCCCGTATCTGTCACCCTTATCCCTTGGTGCGCTTTGGCGGTATGACCTAAGGCAGGAGCCGGATGAGGTAGTTCCTCAAGTCCAGATCTGTGCGGGGGGTGCTGGGCGACCGGCATTCCTACCGCGACCTATTTATAGGCGTTAATATGCCGCCATACTCAGGTTTGAAAACAGAATGCCGTATCCTGCGATCAATACGAATGTGAAATTGGACAGGATCGATATCAGGGCAAGCCTTTTTTGAATGCGCGGAATAACATTGTGGAGGCTTTCGATTCCTCGAAACGGCATGATGATACCGGTCCCCATTCCGCATACGGTACCGGCAAGAAGCGCCAAATAGAGGGCATACCCCACATATCCGTACTCCGGTTGCAGGATGCAGAACGGGCAGTGGTGTGTGGGTAGCTCATAAAAGTAAATGCTGATAAACGAAATGAGTGCGACAATAGATACGAGAAAATAGATGAGTGATGCGATGGAGAAAGGATAGGCGCCTTTCTTTTTCAGGTAAACATAGAGTCCCAATGCCATGGTGATTGGGGCACTTATGAAAAAGGCTGTTTCCGACAATGCTCGGGGAAGGGCAAGAATGTCGGATGCGACCGTTTCGGCGTCTGCTGTAAAAAGCGTTCCACAACAGGATGTGATGATATTCGGCTTGAGGCCCAGAAGGTACCCCCCCTCAACAATGGTTTCGGCAATCAGAAAAGGGGCAATGAAAAGGAGCAGCCAATACTTCGTTCGGATCAACGGATAGTCATGGGCTTTGTTGTCGGTAAAATTCATGATGAGCCACAGACCGGATAGAAGAAAGCTGACGATCTTTAAAACGAGGGCCGGATAGCCTAATCCATTCACATTGAGGCTTCCGGCCGCACACATGGCACCGATAAAGAGAGGGCTGATCGTGTCAGCCGTATAGATAAACAGAAACAGGGAAAGGATTTGAAAACCAAGGACATAACTTATGACCGTTGAAACCAGATAGGTTTTTCGCTCAAGCTCCAGTTGACGCTCGCTGCCACTGCTGATATCCCAGTTGCGGATGATTCGAACACCTTCGTATGCCGCGTAGCACAGCATGGACGTGGTCAGAATCGAACCCAGAAGCAATGCCAGAATACCGGGGTGAAATATCATGGAGCATCCCCTGAGGATACAACCTTCCCGTCTCTCATGTCAACGATTCGGTCAATGACATTTGATTCATACACGATGGGGTCGTGGCTTGCGATGAGAAGGGTTTTGCCCTCTTTCTTAAACTGCCGCATGATTTCCATGAGTTCCCCAGAGAGTCGGGTATCCAGATTCGCGGTCGGCTCGTCCGCAATGATGATGGGGGGATTGTTGATCAATGCCCTGGCAATCGCGACCCTTTGCGCCTCCCCACCTGAAAGCCACTCTACCTTCGATAACGCCTTGTCCGCAAGATTCAACAGGCCGAGCAGACCCATGGCCCGTTTCTTCAAAGAGGCATGTTTCTCGCCGTTCGGGTAGGCCGGAATCATCACATTTTCCAGAGCGGTAATGCCCTTGATGAGATTGAACTGCTGAAACATGAATCCGAATGTCTCCCGTCTGATTTCCGTAAGAAACCGCTCGGGAAGACTGGTGATTTCCCGCTCTTTCAGTGTGATTCTGCCGGAGGTCGGTCTGGCCATACATCCCAGTATGCTTAACAGCGTGGTTTTTCCGGACCCGCTCGGTCCCTTCAGTGCGGTGGCCTCATGGGAATCGATGGTGAGATTCACACCTTTGATGGCCACAAACTCATTGGGTTTGCCCGCATTGAAGACCTTTCGAATATCCTGAAGGTAAATCATGATCTCACAGCCTCATGACGGAATCCGGGTCAACCGTTGCCGACCGCCAGGATGGGACGATGGTTGCCACGGTATAGGGAATGACGGTTAAAAAAAACAGGGTTGCTATCTGATAGGCATTGATATACGGCGTCAGCCTGAAATGGGGGTAGATGACCGACCATCCCTTCAATACCGGTTCGAACAGAATGGAAGACGATAGAAAAATGTGCAGGTAGGCTATAAATGTTCCCAGGAAAAACGCAGAAAGGGAAATGGCGGCACCTTCCCAAAATTTCATCAGCAGAATATCCGAGGTTTCCCATCCGATCGCCTTGAGGATACCGATCTCCCGTTTTTCCTCCCCGCTCAATCCAGTTGCCTTGTCCCATGCCAGGATGATAAAGGCAAAAAAGGCGCCCGATAGAACCACAATAATCAGCCCTCCGCGCCAGTCGAAAACGGCTTCATAGGTCCTCTGTATCTCTTCCCGAAGTATCTGGCGGGTATCCGGATACATCTGCTGGATCTTGGCGGCGATGGTGGGAAGCTCTCTGGGATTTCTGACCTGGAGGACCAGATCCGTGACATGATCACTGGAAATGGCAAAAATTTTTCTGAAATCCGTTTCCGAGACCAATATCAGGTCTGCGGTAATCAGCTCTGATGCAAAGGAGAGAATCCCCTTTACCTTCAACGTCAGAACAGATCCGTCGTAGGTTTTGAAAGGAATGATGTCATTTTTTCGGAGGGCCTTTTTTCCCTTTCCGGTTCCGCTTCGCCACGACACGCCATTGCCGATGATGATCTCTCCGGGCCGGTCTTTTAAATCCGTATTGGCCATCAGGGTAAAGTTTGTACCGCTCAGGGCGTCGTAGTAATATCCCCATAAACGCGGCGCAACGGATTGAACGCCCCTGATCTTTCTGATAGCGTCGATATAGCGCGTCGGAATCAGGTCCTGCCTCCCCGCCACCAGTCTTTGGACCGTCATTTCAGGGGCGTCTTGAAGGATCAGGGACGACTCTTTTTTGATGGAATGGGTAAAGAACATGACCGAGGCCAACAGGAAAATGACGAAGGTGTAGACCACCACCAGGGCAAGATTTTTACCCTTTCTCCTCCCGAGGGAAGAGAGGGTGAAATCAAGAATATTCCTTTGTTTATTGATGACTCCCATATATTCACCGCTGCGTCTGTGTTTTGAGATGAGGCGGCACCGCCATGATGGCGCCCGTTGGAAAATGTTCGAGGGACATGGGATGGTCCTGAAACGGTGTGTTTAAATCGGTCATGCTGGGATGGCGGGTATAGCGCGCTTCCGTAAAAAGACACAAATCGGTCAGCGTCAGCACCTTTACGATCTCACGTCGCTCCCGAACCGCTTCCCTGTCAAGACGCTGGCTGACGGCCGCATCCAGGAACATCAGACCAATCAGAAACGCTCCCACAGTGAGATAAATGAAAAAAATATCCGATTTCCTCTCAAACATCAATCCAGCCCTTTGATCAAATCGGGTGTGACGTCATTGAAACGAATCAGCGTTTTTCCGGCGTGATCCTTCATGAATTCCTTTGCGTCCGCTTCTTTTTCAAACGTTATGAGTTCCCTGCCCATAGGTCCATAGACATCGCTTCCAAGTACATACCAGGCCTTCCGGCCGTCGATTGGGGTCATTTCATAATAATCCGTGACATAGATGAAGGCGATGCCGGACCGATCTCTTGACGCATCATACTTCTTGATGTTGAAGTAATATTTAAACAGATCCTTAACGCCGTCGAAAAGCGCATAGGCGCCGTCGGTGTAGATGATCTGGGCCAGCCAATCGGGATATTTTGCCACAAACATGCCGCAGACCGGGCATTTATCCGTTTTGGAGGCCTTGACGGGCTCTGCTTGGCCGGCCGGCGCCAACAGGAATGTCAGAAAAATGGCAACAAGGGCGATTTGAAAAATTTTCATGGTACCTCCTGTAATGAAGTGAACCGTGAAATATCCAATTCCAGCCCGCATTCAGCCTGACACTTTTGACCGTTTCACTGCCCTGCGACCCGGGGTACGGAACTACAAGCCTCACTGCAGTTTGCTTGGTTTAGAGATCTAACTGAATGCCTGCTGGAATGTGTTTTAAAGCCATTTGGGATGAGACTGTTACGGTTCCCGGCTCAACCTTGTCACTGTTGGCCCGACTTTTTCATCCTCATCATTTTCATCTTTTTTCTCTTGTCCCGTATCATCTTTGTATCGGCATACATGCTTTCATAGGCCGCCTTCATCGCTTCATCAAAGGTCGCCAGGGTTCCACCGTTCAGCATGATAAATTTTTCCGCATCCTCTTTGCTTTTGAAAGCCCATTTTGCCTGTTTTGTCATGACTCCGGGCTTGTTTCCACCAATCACCCAAAATGCGGCTTTACTTTCCCTTAATTTCGTTTAATCCGATTAAATTTTGAGAATTTATAACCCAACTTACTCTCTTACCAATGTAAGGAGGTTGTATAGGTGACTCAAGTTGCAATAAGATTAGGTTACAAACAGAAGATCCCTATTATACAAAAAGGAGACAACATGAAGACAAAATTTGGACTAAATCTTCTGACGGCAATTGTCTTGTTTCTTTTTTCTGTTTCACTCCTCACTGTTTCAGGGGCTGCTGCATCTGGAAAGGCCGACAGGGAGAGTATCCTGAAGGCCTACGGAAAACTGCCGCTCTATTTTATTGAAAACAAGGGCCAGCTTGATTCCAAGGTCAGGTTTTATGTCAAGACATCCGGTCAGACCCTGTATTTTACAGATGAGGGGATTGTATTCGATCTTCTTCGGAGGGAAAATACGGCTTGGAAGGGCACAAAGGGACCGGAAAAGGGCCGTCACACCCCAGGGGCAAAGACAGAACGGTTGGTGTTCAACCTTGGGTTTGAAAATGCCCGGAAAGGGGCGTTGATAGAGGGCTTGGACCGTCAAGACGGTGGGGTCAACTTTTTTACAGGCAATGACAGGAGCCGTTGGAAGACAGGCATTCCTGTCTACAAGGGGATCGTCTACAAAGGGGTTTATAAAGGGATCGACCTCAAGGTATTTGGAAACGGCAAGGACATCGAGTATGAATTTATTGTAAATCCGGGGGGGAACCCCGACGATATTTTATTAACCTACAATGGAATAGAAGGGCTCGCCAAAAACGGGGAAGGAGAACTTCTGATCGCGACCGCCTTCGGGGAACTCAAGGAGACGAAGCCCTATATCTATCAGGAGATAGAAGGAGAAAGGACGGTGGATGGAAGGTTCGAAATCCGGAGCCCTGCCGGCCCATCCCAAACCGGAAAATTTTCGTACGGATTCCAGGTGGCCTTCTATGATCCCTCCTATCCCCTTATTATTGATCCCCTCCTTATCTACTCCACCTATCTGGGGGGAACCAATGGCGATGATGTTGGACTGGATATAGCCGTAGACGGCTCATACAGCGCCTATGTGACAGGATATACCTATTCCACCAACTTTCCCACATTAACCCCGTATCAGGGAACCCTCGCCGGCAGCGCTGATGCCTTTATCACCAAACTTTCCTCAGCGGGAAGCCTTGTATACTCCACCTATCTGGGGGGAACCGCTTTGGATTTTGGGTATGGGATAGCCGTAGACACCTCAGGCAACGCCTATGTCACGGGAAATACCACTTCCAATCCCTTCCCCACAACAGGCGGGGCGTTTCAGACAACCTATAAAGGTGGCACTGATCCCTTTTTTGGTAGCGGAGATGCCTTTATCACCAAACTTTCCTCAAATGGAAGCGCCCTTACCTACTCCACCTATCTGGGGGGAACCGGTTCGGATTTTGGGAACGGAATAGCTGTAGACACCTCAAACAGCGCCTATGTGGCAGGATATACCACTTCCACCGACTTTCCCATGTCAACCGCGTATCAGGGAACCCTCGCCGGCAGCGTTGATGCCTTTGTCACCAAACTTAACTCGGCGGGAAGCGCCCTTACCTACTCCACCTATCTGGGAGGAACCGATTCCGATTCCGGATATGGAATCGCCGTAGACGCCTCAGGCAACGCCTATGTCGTGGGACAGACCTATTCCAACAATTTTCCCACATTAGGCCCGTTTCAGGCGACCGTCGGTGGTGGCTCTGATGCCTTTATCACCAAACTTTCCTCAGCGGGAAATACCCTTACCTACTCCACCTATCTGGGGGGAAGCGGTGCCGATTACGCAAATGGAATAGCTGTAGACGCCTCAGGCAGCGCCTATGTGGCAGGATATACCTCTTCCGGCAACTTTCCCACGCAACACGCGGTTCAGGTGGCCTTTGCCGGTTGGTCTGATGCCTTTATCACCAAACTTTCCTCAGCGGGAAGCGCCCTTACCTACTCCACCTATCTGGGGGGAAGCGATAGCGATTATGCAAATGGAATAGCTATAGACGCCAACGGCAGCGCCTATGTCACTGGCCTTACCTATTCCACCAATTTTCCCATGCAAAACCCGTTTCAGCCAAATAATGTCGACAGCTCTGATGCCTTTGTTACAAACCTTAGTGGCGATATTACCGTACCAACGGTGACCACCCAGGCGGTGACCGGCATCACCGAAACCAGCGCCACGAGCGGGGGCAATGTCACCTCGGACGGGGGCACGACAGTCACGGCCCGGGGCGTCTGCTGGAGCACTTCCGCCAATCCCACAACGGCAAACAGCAAAACGGTGGATGGGAGCGGGACGGGGAGTTTTACCAGCACCATTACGGGCGTCAGCCCAGGGACTTCCTATCACGTCAGGGCATACGCGACAAGTAGTACTGGGACAGGCTATGGGAGTGATATTCCCTTTTTTGGCGCGACATTGCCACCATGTTCTCAGTGTACCGGAGATCCAGTGTCCCTCACAGACGTAACATTTCCTTCGGGCACTGCGTGCGAATGCGCAGCCGCGACATCCATCACCGTAGGCCCCAATGTCACTATCGAAAACGGGGCCAAAGTCAACTTCAAGGCCCCAAGAATAGAGCTCAAACCGGGGGTAGATATACAACCAGGGGCTGTTGTGAACATGAGGCAGACATATTAAGACCGGCATGAAGCAGGGGTTGAGGCGTTAGAGCCAAGTTATCTACGGAGTATTGGACAAAAGGGGGCGTTTTGAAGAAGATTCACCGAAGAGGGTTGGATTGAAAAACCAAAGATTGTTTTTGCTTGTCTGCCTGGTTGCCGTGATATTCGTTGTCCGGGGAATAGACCGGGGCGCCCAGGCGCAATCTCAACCGGATGTTACGCCGCAGTCCGAACAGGATGGACAGGCCACGCCGGATAAGACCGATGAAACATCTCTTCTCAAGACACAAAAGGATCAGGTTAATTACGCCATCGGCGTCTATTTAATCGGCAATCTCAAAAGGCAGGGGGTCGACATTGACTTGAATCTGGTGATCAAAGGGATGCAGGATGCGTTTTCGGATGGAAAACTCCTCATGCCCGATGCCGAGCTTCGAAAGGCCTTAACGATCTATCAGGCTGAAGTGCGGCGAATGCAGACGAAGATCAGAACCTTGACAGCGGAAGAAAACAGGAAAGAGGGAGAGGGCTTTCTGGAGGAGAACCGGAAGAAGGAAGGGGTTATCACCCTGCCAAGCGGCTTGCAGTACAGGATAATAAAGACGGGTGAAGGCAAAAAGCCGACTGACACCGATTCGGTGGAGTGCCACTATCGCGGAACGCTTATCAACGGCAACGAGTTCGACAGCTCGTACCGCAGGGGCCGTCCCGCAACCTTGAAGGTAAAAAGCGTCATCCCCGGCTGGGCGGAGGCGTTCAAACTCATGCCGGTCGGTTCTAAATGGCAGATTTTTGTTCCGGCCCGGCTCGCTTACGGAGAACGTGGAGCGGGTGGCTCCATCGGACCGAACGCCACACTTATTTTTGAGATAGAGCTCCTTGCCATGAATTTAATTTCGGTTATATATTATAACGTTTTCATCTGGTGGCCCGATTCGATATAGTAGGAATAGAGTATGAAAATAGTGCCTTATGTCGCTGTATCTGTTTTGTTTTCTTTCATGTGGATTCCCATGGCGACCGCCGAGCCGACCAACACGACGGCGGCCCCGGACCAGGAAATCCAAGGGCAGATCCCAATATGGGGTGAACAGATCATACCGCCCAGGGCGGGTATTTCCTGGAAAGAAAGAGTCATGATGCAGCGTGAAATCAGGAAGCGGGCTGCAGCCAGAAGGAATACCCTGATGAGGGAAGCCGCGATGAAAAGACGGAATGAAGGCCGGAAACCGATGCAACAGGAATCACAATTGGAACCTTAACCCGTATTGTGGCTGTAAAACACTCTTGTTACAAGTTGGGGGAAAGAATGAAAACACAGCGATTTTTGATTGTGATGGCCCTGCTCACGGCAATGACGATACATTTTTTCGGCATGGGTACGGGAGAGGCCTTGGGTGCGATGCGGTCCCATAGAAACACCGGCATACCGGATTACTTCAACACGCCCAATTATGCCAACAGTCCACCGCTCCGGAAATTTGTGGACACACTGCCGGCGCTGGATTACGCGAACCGAAACAATCTCGGCCAGTATATCCCGGTAGCCATTCCGGATACAACAACGTACCCGGGGTCCGATTATTATGAAATAGAGATAGGACAGTTCCGGGAGCAGATGCACAGCGATCTGCCGGCTGTCTCCCCAGATAAAACATCGGGGGGCACCTTGCTGCGGGGGTACCGGCAGACCAATGCGACGGGTCCGGGGGCAGCCGAGGTGAATCAATTCCACTTTATGGGACCTATCATTGTTGCCACCAAGAACCGTCCGGTGCGCATCAAGTTTACCAATGTGCTCCCGACCGGCGTACCCGGCAACCATATCGTTCCCGTTGATACCACCATCATGGGATCCGGGGAGTTTGAGATCAATTATGATCCGGAAACGAAGGTGCCGATTCCTATGACGTGGGGTGTGTTTACGCAGAACCGGGCGGTGATCCATCTTCATGGGGGTCGTACGCCGTGGATCAGTGACGGAACGGCCCATCAGTGGATCACTCCGGCGGGAACAAGCTCACAATACAAAAAAGGGGTCAGTGTGTCCTATGTGCCGGATATGTGGTTTCGCGCTGATGGAACAACGATCACGGAGTGCGCAGGACAGTCAACCTGCGGAGTGGCGGGCGCAACAAACAATCCCGGTTACGGATCCCAAACTTACTACTGGACCAACGAGCAGAGCTCGCGGCTGATGTTTTACCACGAACATAGCTGGGGAATCACGCGCCAGGGTGTCTATGTAGGAGGCGCCGCGGGCTATATTGTCAGAGACGATACCGAACAGAAACTGATCGACGATGGGCTGATTCCAGGTAGCGTCGCCGGGGAGGAGATTCCCCTGATCATTCAGGACAAGACATATGTAGACGGAGATCCAGCAAGCCCGACGTACATCCTCAACACGGATCCGACCTGGATATGGGGTAGCCGGCCGGGGACGGTTGTGCCCTGGGATGCCACAAATGCGGTTCCCGTAACCGGGGATCTCTGGTGGCCCCATGTATACATGCCCGCCCAGAACCCTTACAATCCCGACCTGAGCGGGATAAACGCCTATGGCCGATGGCACTATGGCCCCTGGTTCTGGCCGCCCACCACCGGCGTTCTCTATGGGCCGGTGGCAAATGAATACTACGATCCAACCTGTGAACCGAATGCCGACAATAATTATTTCTGTCAGCCGCCGGAGAGGCCCGGAACGCCCAATCCATCATGGGGTGCGGAGGCTTTCATGGATACCCCGGTGATCAATGGGACCCCCTATCCCAGGCTTGAAGTGCAGCCGAAAGCCTACCGGTTCCGGATACTGAATGTGGGCCATGACCGCTTTCTTAACCTACAGCTTTATGTGGCGGATACTACCCAATCTTTTGCTGGAGGGTTTACAGAAGTAATAAGGGTTCCTGCTGATCTGACATCGGGCTTTCCGGATACGTGGCCTACAGACGGCAGGGTAGGTGGTGTGCCGGATCCTTACACAAGGGGTCCGGCCATGATCCAGATCGGAAATGAAGGCGGCTTTCTGCCGGCTCCAGTCGTACTGCCCAACCAGCCGGTCAATTGGAACTATGATCCCACCACCTTCACAGCCGGCCTGGTGCTCCAACAAAATGAGGGCGGCGGGACGTTGATGCTGGGGCCGGCGGAAAGGGCGGATGTCATCGTTGACTTTACCAACTTTGCCGGTAAAACGCTGATCCTCTACAATGATGCGCCGGCGCCATGGCCGGCGCTCGATCCCCATTATGATTATTTCACGGGCGATCCCGACAACAGACCGATGGGTGGTGCGGATACGACTCCGGCCGGATATGGCCCCAATACCCGGACGATCATGCAGATTCGGGTTTCTGGAAGCGGCGGCACCGCGCCACGTGACGACTACGATACAGCCGCATTCAGCGCGCTGCAGGCCGCATTCAAGGGTCCAACCGGCGTCTTTGCAACCGGACAGGAGCCGATCATTGTTGGGCAAACTGCCTACAATGACGCCTACGGCATGACCTTTCCCGCCACCTATCCCAACTGGGGGTATTCGAGAATCACGGATACCTCCCTGAGTTTCATGCGGACTGATGGGACCATCGTGAGCAAGTATCCCATGAAGTTCAAGGCCATTCAGGATGAAATGGGTGAGGTTTTTGATGAGTACGGGCGTATGAGCGCCAAGCTGGGTCTCGAAGTCGCAGACACTCCTGCCGGAGTTAAGAACTTTGCCCTGCAAAACTTTGTGGATCCGCCTACGGAACTCGTGGCACGGGATCAGGTCCAGATCTGGAAGATAACACAGAATGGGGTAGATACGCACCCTGTTCACTTTCATTTCTTTGAGGTTCAATTGCTCAACCGGGTGGGCTGGGATGGATTCATGTACCTGCCCGATCCCAACGAAATCGGCTGGAAAGATACGGTCAGGATAAGCCCGTTGGAAGACACAATCGTCGCCATCAGGCCGGCACGAATGTTTTTCCCCTTTACCGTACCAGAGAGCATCCGTCCTTTGAATCCGGCGTTTCCCATGGGTTCAACCGTCGGTTTTTCAAATATCGATCCGCTGACAGGCCAAGCGCTTGCCACCCCGACGATCAATTATATGCACCACTTCGGCCATGAATATTTGTGGCACTGCCACATTCTCAGCCATGAAGAAGCCGATATGATGCGAGTCATGGTACTGGACCCCAACACCAAAGCAGATATTCTTTGGAGGAATACTTCGAACGGTGAAGATCGGTTATGGTACCTCGATGGGGTAACGCGTGTTGGAAATGATGCAATAGATACCGAAGCCGATCTGAACTGGAAAATTGTGGGCAGAGGTGACTTCAACGGTGACGGCCAGTATGACATCCTCTGGAGGAACAGTTCGAACGGCCAGAACAGGGTCTGGTATATGAATAAAACGATGAAACTTGGAGTAGCGCCCATCGAACCCGTCGTCATTAATCAGAACTGGCAAATTGTGGGCACGGGTGACTTCAACAGTGATGGTCACGTTGACATCCTCTGGAGAAACACCAGAACGGGAGAGGTAGGCGTCTGGTATATGGATGGGATAACCTACCAGGGGATTGGATTTACTGTTTCAGAAACCAATCAGAACTGGAAGATTGTGGGTACGGGTGACTTCAACGGTGACGGCAAGCCTGACATCCTCTGGAGAAACACCTCAACGGGAGAGGTAGGAGCCTGGTATATGGATGGGATAACCTACCAAGGGTATAGCGTAAGTACTTCCGAACCCGATCAGAACTGGCAAATTGTGGGTGTCGGTGACTTTAACAGCGACATCAAGCCCGACATCCTCTGGAGGAACAGTTCCAACGGCCAGAACAGGGTCTGGTATATGGATGGGATGCAAAAAATTGATGAAACCGCACTCCTACCCACCGTTACCGATCCAAACTGGACAATTGTGGGATAGGTGAGGTGATAGAAGTTGCTTTCTTGAGCGATGAGCATAGAGAACTCCACTACAACCCAAACATCCAATACAACTTTCATCAAGGCCCCCAGTGCGCCACAGGGATCTCTTCCGCTACAAATGCTAACCATAAAGCCGTGATAACATCGGTACAAAACAGCCAAATTATGGGGAGGGCCCTCTTAACGTAAACTGGCCGCAGGATCGGCCTGTGGTCGGAAAAATAAAGTGGCACGGCGGCTCAACAAGGTCCCTGAGCAGCCACCCCCCAACCAGCTTTGTCGAATATTGAAATCCAACCCTGGTTTTAGCCTGATATTTTCAAGGATACATCTGCCAGTTTTCGCTTTTACATTGACCTAAAATTCAAGTATTGTGGCTGAATCCTTGCTAAATTTCTGATGCAACAACGCCCATATAATGTGCGCGTTGGGCCTGGAACCTGGAGGCCTGAAAAAAACAGCTGCTTGGCGCGCATTTTTCCGGTTCAGGATGGAGAGGGATGCTGAATCATCGCCATTTACGATCTCTGAAAAGCCGGAAAATCATTGAAAGTAGAACATCTCTGCCCTGCCCACACCACAACATATTGGGTGGCCCGCTTTTCAAATGAATTCTGACATCTCTGCTATGAAGCTCAACCAAAAAAGATGTTGTGATACGAGTTCAGTACGTCTGGGTTTCCAAGACGTGTGGGGATTGTCAAATGGCACAATATCTTGTAGTCACTCGCTTGTTGAAGTAACGCCTTCTGTGTGTGAATCGAATACCGGTTCTTTCCTCAAGTCTCATGTGATCTGACCACATGCTATCTCCTTCTCCCGGCTCGATCCGGGGCAGCGGTACCGCAGGTATCCCGCTGGTGATCATGAGAGGCTTGGCATTTGATGGAACAGCGCAAAGCAAACAAGATTTACTCAGGGACCTTGAACCGCATCTTGGCCAGGATGACCGGGAACGCCTCTCCCTTGGAGCGAAGGGTCTTCTTCTGAGCCGAGATGTCAAAACGCCCGGACACCTGTTTGAAAAATTCAATGCTCGTTTTCCTGACCCCTTCTGCCAAGACGATCTCGCCCGAAGGCCTCAGGTAGGTTTTAAAGAGCTTGAGGATCGATTGATAATCTGTCTCCTTGTATATCACTTCCGACCCGAGGATGGTGTCAAATAGCCCTTCCAATCGGGGTCTGCTCCAGTCTAATTCTGCTATGTCGAGGTCCCCATTCTCTGAAGAGAGGTTCGCACGGGCATTGGCCCTGGCAAAATTGAGGGCATCCGGATTGTATTCCGTCATGGTGACTCGATGGCCGAATGCAGCGGCCACAATGCCCACTACCCCCATGCCGCAGCCGATCTCGAGAAAGCGCTTTTCCGGGTCAACCGGCATTGCGGCGAGATGGTCCGACAACACAATGGAGGCCTCCCATATCTTGGCCCATAACGGAAAATCATGGAAGATGTCCCCTTGATCTACGAATTTATCAAGAGATTTGGGCACAAAAAAACGAAACCGGCGGTCCCTGATCACAAGATCAGCAATGTCGGTTTCGTATTGGCGATGAAAAGATTCGAGAGAAAACATCTTGCTGAGAAGACTCCTGTGCATTTGCATTGTTGCAGGTATTCAGTTCTTCTGAACGGGGGTTTCCGTCCAGACATTGATTATCTTCAACTCAGAAAAATACGTTGAATAGTATCCGCTATCATTTGTTACGAGACTTCCTTCCATTTGGAGCGCATAGGCCCCTATCAAAAAATCACTCAGAATGTGTTGCCGTATCCTGATTTCGGAGGTACATTTTCTACATGTCAGCTTTCCATATCTTTCCCCGCACGTCGCGCACATCAATGTCCGCCGCCTGTTATATATCTCCCACCGTTTTGCTGCAATCACATACGTCTCTGGTTCTGTCTTGCCAACAACGATGCCCGTGTCTCGTACAAAGTCATTCAGTTCGTCTGTATCCGCAAATATGAGTGAAAGCTCCCCGTAAACGATCTCAGGGATGGTGAGGGTGTTTCTCCTGCTCAAGTTTTCAAATAGAACGGCATATGCCTTTCCCAAGTGAGGGATTGCATGATAGATATAGACGAGGGGATTCGTGTCGATGACAATATTACGCATCGGTTCTTCCGCGGAGCCGGTCAACCATATGGTCTATGCTTTTTCGATCTGCCTTGACGCCGCGACCCAGCCACTTCATGAATCGGTTTTCATTCCCGGTTTTCACGATAACGGGCTTGTTGGCCTCAACAATGATGTCAACGTCCGTTCCTGGAAAAAGGCCAAATTTATTTCTGATTTCCTGGGGTATGGTTATCTGCCCCTTACGTGTTATCCTTGGCATTGTCCTATCCTCCGACCAGGTGGTATTACCTGAAAGAGATTGTAATACCGCGAGGATCACGTGTCAAGCACTCCGGAAAAACCCGGGATTCAAAGCAACCCTCAACCCCCTTAATGGTTACCGGAAAAATGGGGGCCGACCGAGACGATGACAATAACCGGCACCTGCGCGCCAATATGAGAGTTTACATTCAAACGGTGTTTGTGGTAACTTCAGGGATCGTCTGCCTTTAGGAGGACTCATGAGAAAGGAAGCCATCGTTGCCATCTCTCTCCTGCTGGTGGTGTGTCTATTCTCCGGGGAGGCGCTGGCGGAGTGTGAAAAACCGGATACCATTACATGGCTGATCCTTGATCTGCCGCCGCTTTTTGTGACAAAAGGGCCTGACAAGGGAAGGGGAGTCGCCGACCAGATTCAAAGGATGGTGAGCGACCGGCTGAACGGCTACCGGTCTCACAGTCAGGTGGCCAATGCGTCCCGCATCGCTCGAGAACTCAGGGAGGACAGGTGTGCCTGTTTCGCAGGTGAGTTTTACGGCACTCCCGGTTTCTTGACTTCCGTGCCCACGATTGCACTGCTTCCCCACAACATCATCGTCCGCAAAGAGGATGCCGATCGCTTCGGAGATGGAAAGAAGGTCTCCCTGGAAAAGCTCCTTCAAAATAGAGACCTGGTATTCGGAACTGCCAAAGGCCGACTGTACGGCCCTGAACTGGACCCTATCCTGAAAAAGCATGCGGGAGCAGCGCATATTTACAGGCGAAGCGGAAAGGATACACTGGATGGACTCCTGGGAATGCTGTTAAAGGGGAGGGTTGATTATCTTATCGAGTATCCGGTTTCGCTCAGGTATGCGGCAAAAAAGGCCGGCGTAGAGAACAGGATCGCCATGATACCGATCGAGGAGAATTCAGGCGCGCCGCTGATCAGGGGCGCTATCCGTTGCCCTGACACCGAATGGGGACGCGGGGCGATCCAGGAGATCAACAGGGTCCTGTTAGAGATCCGGCCGTCCCCCTGGTATCGAAGGATCATCGGGGACTGGGCCGTTCCTCCCGGGAAGGAGGAGGAATACTGGAAGATCTATGAAGAACAGATCCTGAATGTGAGAGAATAGGCCCTATGGTTGCACAAACAAAACACCGAGAATGAGTCAAGGAAAATAATATCGCTACTCCGGGTCAATCCGTTCCGGCACATGGCCAGAGGACGTGAATGTCTATGTCGAGTTAACCCATCCCAAGGATGTAAAGGAGGTAATGGACAATGAAGGAATTGGAAATGCTCTTGAAGACCGTGAGCGATGGTTTGAAGATCTTGGCACAGGGGGTGAATGTCATCGCCGACAAGTTGGAGAATTTTACGGAGTCGAAGAAAACCGACACAACCCGACCCCAGGCCGAACCGGCGCCGGTTCATGAGACCCACACCGAGACATCGGGCAGGGGAACGTCTCCAAGGGCCGCAAAACAACCCGGCCCCAGAGGAAAGAAGGGTGCGTCTGCGTCCGAGATTGTCTATGAGGCGATGAACCGTGCAAAGGGGCCTGTAAACATCGATCTGCTGGCAAAAAAGACCGGCTTCGAGAAAAACAAACTCCACAATGTTCTCTACAGGCTCAAGAAGCAGGGGAGGATCGAGAGTGTGAGCAAGGGAGTCTACAGGAAAGTGTGATGGCGTGATCGTTTATGAATAGTGGTTTATCAGAAAAACATCGTGTGGTGCGCCGTTCGGTCCACAGGTTCTGTGAAGCCGAACTGAAGCCGGTTGCCAGGGAAATCGACCAGGAAGCCCGATTCCCGTGGGAAGTGGTAGAGAAGATGGGCAGGCTCGGATATTTTGGGATTCAGGTCCCCCGGGAACTGGGAGGTGCGGACCTGGATTCCATGAGCTATGCGATTGTTATCGAGGAAATTTCAAGGGTCTGCGCAGCCCTCGGGCTTTGTTTGACGGTCCACAGCAGTGTAGCCGTTTACCCGATACTGGCCTTCGGGTCAGAAGACCAGAAACTGAAGTGGGTGCCTCCCCTTGCGCGGGGGGAAAAGATCGGGGCGTTCTGTCTCACCGAGCCCAATGCCGGATCGGACGCAGCCGGAATCGAGTCGACCGCTGTTCGGGAGGGACTGACCTATCTGGTGAATGCCAACAAGGTCTTTGTGACCAATGGGGGTATTGCCGATACCTGCCTGATGTTTGTTCGAACCAGCCAGGGGACCGGCCGCAGGGGGATCAGTGTGGTGGTGGCCGAGCGGGGCACCCCGGGGTTTGTCGTAGGAGATCTTGAAGACCTTTGCGGGATGCGGGCAAATCCGGTAAGCTCCATCCGGCTGTACGACTGCCGGATCCCTTCGGAGAACCTGCTTGGAGAAGAGGGCCAGGGGCTGAAAATCGGTCTTGCAGCCCTGGATACGGGAAGGATGGGGATTGCGGCCCAATCGACCGGAATCGGGCAGGCGGCCCTGGATGAAACGCTCCGGTATGCCGGGCAGCGCCGCCAGTTCGGGGTCCCCATTGAAAGGCACCAGGCCATTCAGATGATGATGGCAGATATGGCCACCCTAGTGGATGCCTCCAGGCTCATGACATACCGTGCTGCAGCCTTTCGGGATATGGGGAGGGCCTTTTCCCAGGCGTCGGCCATGGCAAAGCTTTATGCCTCTGAGGCCTCGTGCAAGGTAACAGACATGGCGGTCCAGATTCACGGCGGGTATGGCTATTCCAAATCGTATCCTGTCGAGCGCTATTACCGGGATGCCAGGGTGACCCGAATCTACGAGGGGACCTCCGAGGTGCACCGGATGGTCATTGCCAGGGGGCTGATGAAATGATTTGGGAATGCGGAATCTGTAAGGGATCAGAGTCCCGGACTTGGAACGGGGGGATGATTGGATGATTCGGATGAATCGGTATTTGTTAATCACTTTAGATCACTTTAGTTCATTTTAGTCGCTTTAGGCACTTTGTCATGCACATCATCGTATGCATCAAATCGGTCAGCATGACGGCGGGCATGGGAGGCGCTCTTCGCTCCTATGATTCGGTTGAATTGAATCCATTTGACAGGCCGGTCCTTGAGACGGCTCTCCGTCTGAGGGAAGCCCGGCTCGGAACGGTGACCGCACTCTCCATGGGGCCCGAATCGAGCATATCGGCCCTTTCTGAGGCAATGGCCATCGGCGTTGACCGGGGGGTCCTGGCTTGTGATCCGGCCCTTGCCGGATCGGACACCCTCGCAACCTCCACTGCACTGGCTGCTGCCATATCCAGACTCAGACCTTTTGATCTGGTCCTGTTCGGCACGCGGACGGCCGACAGTGACACCGGCCAGGTGGGGCCCCAGACCGCGGTTCTCCTTGATATCCCCCTGGTGGCCCTGGTCCATGCCATCGAGTCTGTGGACGCCGGTCTCCATGTTGAACGCACCGCAGACCACTTTACGGAGCGTTTTGAAATCTCGTTTCCGGCAGCACTTACCATCCATCCGGGGGCAATACAGCCGAGAGATATTGACCTGGCGAGAATCGGGCCGGTTTTTGAAGAACAGGAGATAGAGCTCTGGGATCTGGATAACCTGGGCCTCTCCCCGGGACGGGTTGGCGATGCAGGGTCCCCCACCCGGGTACGGTCCATTTCAAGGGTAACGCGTCAAAAAAGGTGCGAGGTTCTCAAGGGCGGGCTCCTGGAACAGGCAGACGAGCTTATGAAGCGACTGACCGAGTCGGGGATGATCGGGTAGGGACTGGATATTGTTGTTGTAGCGAAGCGGAAATCCCGTCTTCAGCGGGACTGGATACTGGATCTTCGATACTGGATATTGGATGCTGGATGCTGAATGACTGGGCACTCAGGAAAGATGAGGGGATCTTGTGCCTTCTGACCTCTGACACCCGACCTCCGACCTCTGGTTCTATACACCTTATGCCTTTAATTGGAGAAAGTAATTATAGAAAGCCGACGATTAAAGATGGGTGAACCCGTCACAAAAGATATATGGGTATTTGGTGACCTGAGAGATGAAAGACTTTTCGGGTTCAGTCTCAATGTGCTGGCCAAGGCGCGGGAGTTGTCCCGCACCGTGGGGGGAAAGGCTGTGGTGGTCTGCCTGGGACCATCGGGGACCGAACCCGTGGACGCGCCCGGGATAGGGCCCTGCGTTCCCATAGATGAGGCAGAAAAAGAATGGATTGCCCACGGCGCAGATCTGGTTTACCGGCTTGTAAACAGGGGCTTTACCGTACCGTCGTGTGAAATCTATGCAATGGCCCTGGCAGAGCTGGTAGGGGAACGTGTCCCGATGCTGGTGCTTTTCCCCCTGACCGACTTTGGAAGGGAAATGGCTGCCCGAACCGCCCGGATCCGGAATGGCGGGTTGATCGCAGACTGCGCTGATCTCCGGGTCGATAAAGAGGGGATCGTGGGGGCATGCCCTGCCTGGGGGGGGCAGATAATGGCTGAAATCGTTTTTTCTGACCCGTCTGTTACCGGGTTTGCCACGGTTCAGCCCCACGTGTGTCCTCCGGCGGATATCCCTGGTGAGCCGGGGGAGGTAGAACAGATCCAGGTCGAGCGGTGTCAAGAGATCAGGGGGCTCAAGCTCCTGTCCCGTTTGCCCGAACCTGCTGAGGGCCGGAGGCTGGAAACGGCAGAAACGGTCGTTGTCGGCGGGGCCGGATTGGGCAGTATGGAGGGGTTCGGGCTGGTCAGAGAACTGGCCGCTGCTGTTGGCGGCGAGGTAGGGGCAACGCGGCCACCGGTTCTGCAGCACTGGGTGGAGGAAGAGCGAATGATCGGCCAGACGGGCAAGACCGTGAGACCCGGCCTCCTTTTTTCCATCGGTACCTCGGGCGCCATCCAGTACACAGCAGGCATCGCAGAGGCAAAGACCGTCGTTGCCATCAACCGTGACCCCGATGCGCCCATTTTCCAGGTCGCAGACCTGGGGATTGTGGCGGACGCCAAGACCTTTGTGCCGCTCCTTACTGCCCGCGCCAAAAAGACGGTGATGCGTAGACTGGCGGATGCCCTGACCCATGACCAGGGTCTCCGGGCAGGGGTTTCAGAGTTCGGAGAGAGAATCGCAAAGCTGAGGGAGGCCCAGGGATGGTCGCGAGTGTCTTTGGCAGAGGCGACCGGCCAGACACCGGACTTCATTGCCCAGGTGGAATCGGATGAGATCTCGCCGCCTGTGAGCTTTCTGTTGCGCCTTGCAGGGGCCTTGGGCGTCGATCCGGGGACGTTTCTTCATAAAGAGGAACAGGCCGTCATCCGGGATCAGCGCCTCCAGGCCTTTGTTAAACGCACACGCAGTTATTCCTACGAGACCCTGACACCCGGGGCCGAAAAGAACCATCTGCGCGCCTTTATGGTGACCATCGAGTCCCACCATGCCCACAAGCCGGTGGAATACAGGCATGAAGGCGAGGAGTTCATTTATGTGATGGAGGGCGATCTGGAATTAACGCTGGGCGGGAAGATCCACATCCTCAAGAAGGGGGAATGCATCCATTTCAACTCGGATATCCCCCACAAGCTCAAGAGCCTGTCCAATGAGCCTACCCGGTGCCTGGTCATGCTCTACACGGTTTAAGCACACAAGATCCGATGCCGGCAGGGTTTTGAGAGGACGAACATCCAATCCCGCTCGAGCGGGAAACGTCCAACGTCGAACATGGAATATAGGCGCATCCGAAACCAATAACCAATAATGAATACCCAATAACCAAACTCAGTTTCACGCGAGGCGTTTTTCCCTATGACCTTCATTCTTGCCCTGATTCTGATCACCATCTTCCTGTTTTTCGCCTTGGTCACATATATCCTCTTCTGGTACGAGACGGCAAATTCGGCCTATAGAGATGAACTGACCAGGATATCCGGGGGGAGGGCCGTGAGCTGGATCCTGAGGGGATTTTTTTCGAGCATGCTGAGCCACTTCGTAGTGATTTGCTGTTACCCCCTCGGTCTGGTCAGGAACCTCTGGCGCCCCGGCCCGGGAGGCAACAAATCCTCTCCCCCGATCATCCTTATCCACGGTGTCTACCACAATGCCAGTGCCTGGATATGTTACAGGTGGTGGCTGAGACGGGCCGGATATGACAGGGTTTACGCCTTCAATTATAAGTGCTGGGGCCGCGACTTCCAGGAGATCTATGGGCAATTGGATCAATGGATCATGGAGATCAGCCGTTCCTTTCCGGGAGAGGAGATCATTATGGTCGGGCACAGCCTCGGCGGGCTCCTTGCAAAGGCCTATGCCGGAAGAAGGAACGCCTCCCGGGGACCTGGTGTCAAGGCGATCATTACATTGGGGTCGCCCTACGGGGGGAGCAAGACGGTCGTCTTCGGGAGCGGACGTCTGGCCAGGAGTCTGGTCTGTGGCGGTCCGCTGATCCGGGAACTGGAAGGGATCCGCATCCCTTCCGGGGTGTCCTGCACAGCCCTGCGCTCGCCGGTGGACAATATGGTGCTCCCCGCGGAGTCCCTCAAGGCCCCATCCGGATGGAGAGAGGAACAGACCGATCCGATCTGCCATGTTGCCATGCTTTACCACGGTCCGACGTTCAAACGGGTCCTGAGAGAGATCGAGAGCGTTGGAAATGCCGTGGAGGCCTGATATGATAAGTAGGTAAGCCTCTGCGTTCTTTGCGCCTTCGCGGTGAAGAAATAGCTTTTATGGTTATCTAACCGAACAGGTCGAAATGATTCAGAGAGTGGCAGGGGCGTCGGGAATCTATGGAACGACGAGAGGAGGCTCTAATGGAGCAAAGTCTCAATTTCTGCAAGTCATCCGCATACGAGGATCGGTATCCGGGCCTTGGCTTCGGGCTTACCCTGATATCGGGAT